>JAOUBJ010000006.1 GCA_029860345.1 Candidatus Zixiibacteriota bacterium
CACCCCTGAATGCATCTGGTAAACTGGATATTCTGAGCGAGTCGGATCAATACGGCATGTCCAACCCCGAGAATCTCCCCGGCCCGGCCGCCGATGCCAACCATGATTACGACTGGTTTATCAATGAGATGCAACGTGAGGCTCAGGCGCCGCCTGGTTCTAAAGAGTCGGATGATGCGTCGGCATCGCAGGGGCTGTCGGTTACAGACCCGGCCTCGTTTGTCGACCCCATCACACCGCCGCCCGGCCCGCCCGCCGCTGGTGAAAGTGTCGTAAAGTTCATTGATGAGTTCAAAAAGGAAGTAGACAAGATTCATGACTCAGAACCTGAGAGCATTGCGGTAGAGTCCGACAAAACCGGCGGCAAGCGACCATCGGACGACCGAGGTTGGGAAGATTCTCTGGAAAAGATTACACCCGACCGGATCAATCTGTTCAAGCGGGAATTCGTTGATCTGCTGGCTGAAAAAATCGCCTCAAAAATCGTAGACAAGATTGACAGTCAAAAACTACTCAGTATGTTAAAGAATGAGATCATGGCCCAACAAACTCAGAAAAGCCAGGATTATTCTTGAACGACCGTGCAAAACCCACCGGCCCATATTTGAGAGGCCGGCTACAAGCATCAGTGGTATTCATCACCGACAAATTGGAATTGATGTCCGGGCAGACAGACTCGGATACAGTGTGAACATGGAACGACCTGACACCCTCGGGGGTACGGCAATCTGGAAAAACGATTCATGAAAGACGCTCTTGGGCGACCACGCCATCGTCTGGCTACGGCTGTCCTGACCTTTTTGATCCTTGGTTGGTTCGCAAACGTTGTTTTGGCCGAAATAGATTTTGGCGGTCCACCGACAGACTTCGATGAACCGCTGGTGAATGTCTCGACCGCCCTGTCCTACAGCAGTGTGGAAGCAGGCGAATCATACAGGGCCGCCCTGATTGCCCAGATGATACCGGGCTGGCATATCAACTCTGCTCATCCCTACCAAGACTGGCTTATTGCCGCCCAACTTTCTTTTGAACCACCCCCGGGCTTTCAGCTGTCCGACATCGACTTTCCCGAGGGGCACGATGTGGCCTTTTTGGATGAACAGATTTCCGTTTACTCGGATCGGGCGGTTTTTCTTTTCTCCGTCACGGTGGCGGCAGATGTTGCCGACGGCGTGTATTCACTACCGGTCGCATTGAACTATCAGGCCTGCGATGATTCGACCTGTCGGCCGCCGGAAACAATTGAGTCGATGCTGACAATCAACGTTGGCCAATTGGGTACGCTCACACACACCGATTTTTTCGATAACAGTGAAGCTCAGACGGCTTCGAACCAACCCCCCAACGGCGGCGAGACCAACGAGCTGCAACAGTTGGTCGACAAATATGGCCTTTGGGGTTACTTCCTGGCGCTCGGTTTGGCTTTTGTGACGGGTTTGTTGTTGTCGTTCTCGCCCTGCACCTATCCGATGATTCCGATCACGGTCAGCATCTTTGCCGGCCAGCAGCGTTCGTTGGGTCGAGGCTTTATCATGTCGTTGTTCTATGTCGGTAGTATGGCTGTTATTTACGGCCTTATGGGGCTGGTTGTATCGTTGGTCGGTGGCGTCTTCGGCGCCTGGCTGGCCAGCACACCGGTAGTGATCGGTATCGCGGTGATCTTTTGTGTGTTTTCCCTTTCGATGTTCGGCCTCTATGAGTTGCAGGTACCGATGTTTCTCCGACAGAAACTGGGAACCACTAAAGGCGGCGGTGGAATCGGTGGAGCCATACTGTTGGGTGCGGTCGCTGCTCTGGTGGTCTCGCCCTGTGTGGGTCCGTTTGTGGCCGGAATACTTCTCTATATCGCCACCCACGGTTCGCCGTTAATCGGCTTCATAGTGCTGTTCGTCTTCGCCATGGGACTGGGAACCTTGTTCATCATCATTGGAACATTCTCTTCAGCCATCAATTCCCTGCCGAGAGCGGGCGAATGGATGGACCAGGTCAAAAAGTTTTTTGGCTTCGTCCTGTTGATAATGGCCTTGTATTTCCTTCGCACGATCATACCGCCGATAACGATGGCCATTCTGACCGGCCTGCTTTTGTTAGCCTTCGGCGTCTTCGGCGGTGGACTGGATCGACTCACCGGCGAAGCCGGCGGGTTCGCTCGCCTCAAAAAGTACCTGGGTCTAATCTCGCTGCTCATAGGTGCCTACTTGCTCATCGGGACGATTCTGCTGGAAGGACTAATCCTGCCGCCGGCCTCCCGGTGGCTGCCGGCCGTTGGAGCCGGAACCTCACAGCAACAAGAGCACGGGATCGATTGGCTCACCGACCTGGACAAAGGGCTCGCTCAGGCCAGAGCCGAGGGCCGGCCGGTCTTTATCGACACCTGGGCAACCTGGTGCGCCAACTGTCGTGTTCTGGAGAAGAAAACATTCAGTCATCCCGACGTTATCAAAGAGGCCGATCGTTTTGTGCCGATTCGCGTGCAGCTTGAAAAGGCCGACTCTGAGATAACCAGGAACTTCATGGACCGTTTCGGCTTGAAAATATACTCTCTGCCCACCACGCTGCTGTTGGACTCTGAGGGCGCCACACAGATGATTCGACAAGGCGTCATCTCTCCGGAGGACATGGTCGCTCGGATGCAGCAAGTGAAGTGACTTCTGCCCTGATTTTTTACCTTATACACTTGTTTTTTTTGCGGACGAGTTATTGACTCGGAGCTTGACCAACTTTATATTCCCGCCGATTAAAAAATAGCAGGTTTACAAACAATGCCAAGACAGAAGAAAAACTCAAGTGTAATCGCCGTCTGCATCCAGGAGCCTTTTGAAGATGGGTCCAGCATGGACCTCGGTTCCATACAGGGGGACGACCTGCGATTTCTACATCAGGCGTTCATCTCCGATACCATCACGCACGCCCTGGATATTGAGACGGCCGATACACGACTGTACTACATCGACGACACGGACCGCAAACGATTCGTCCAGATCATACACGACTACCTCCAGAAGAAACTGACAAATCAGAAAGCCGAAGCGTTCAAGAAACGGTTTAACCTGTTTGAACAGGAAAAGGAACGCTGGGGCATCCGAGCGGAAAAACTGTTCGCAGACTGTTTCGCTTCAGGCTACGATAACGTCTTGTTAGTCGGTAGTCGCACGCCGACGATTAGAGCCAGCATGCTCAAAGCCGCGCTGCGAAAGCTTGAAACGTCGGATGCCGTTTTCGGTCCCACCCCCGAAGGACGCTACTATATCATAGGCATGTCCGGCGGCGCGAGAATCCAGCTGAGTGATTTCGACTGGAAGTCACCCTCGATTTATTCGGAAGTGGTCGAAGCTCTGACGGCCAAGGGTCTGGCCTGGTCCGAGCAGGAGATTTGGTACGCAGTAGAGACCACCGATGAACTTGAAATGATGGTTCGCGACATCAACCAATACCGCTACGAGGGAGACGAATCCACGGCCATCGAAACCGAGAAGGTCATGGAAAGACTGCTGGCCAAGCTGGGAGAATAGGTGGAACTCAAGCTACAGCGATTGAGTTGGCTGAAAGTCTCGGAACTCGTTCCCCGCAAAATCGACACCGTCATACTACCAGTGGGCACTGTTGAGGCGCACGGCTCCGACTGTCTGGGCACCGACAATTTCATTCCTGAGAACATTGCCGAAGGGATCGCCGAGCGCGTCAACGCGCTGGTCGCACCCACGCTGCCCTTCGGAATCACCAAGTCCCTGCAGCGTTATGCAGGTTGTATCACCTTGAAACCGGAAACCTTTGCCAACGCCGTTACTGAGATCATCGGATCGTTCAAGCAAGCCGGATTCAAGAACGTGATTGTGATGAACGGTCACGGCGGCAACAACAACGTGCTCAAAACAGTCGCGCACGATTGCCATCGTGACTATACCGTGAATGTCTGTGTCATTCATTGGTGGATGTTGTGCGCTCAGATGACCGAAGAGTTCTTTGGACATGTCGGCGGCCATGCCGGTACCGATGAAAGCGCCATGGTTCAGGCTATCGATGAAACTCTGGTCGACAAAGATGCATACGATCCCAAACAGGCCTGGTACTTCCGTCCCGGCGCCGATGTCTACCCTGTTCCCGGCACGATACTGCTATACAAAGATGGCGTCGGTGCGCCTGAATACGATGCCGAGAAATCCCGGCAGTACCGCGAGAAAGTAATCAAGACGGTCGGCGAGTTTACCGAGCTTGTGCTTACACGCTGGCGCCAGCAGGGGCTGTAGACCCAGACAGGCGTCTGGGGGGTGCGCGTAGCGCGAGAGACAGGCTTGCCTGTCACCCTGAGCGCAGTCGAAGGGTAGTCAGCTATTTCTTCATCGCTTCTTTACGCATGGCCGGGGGTAGCTTCTCAATAGCATAGCGCAAAGCCGTGCGCGGCATGACGGCGCGATGTTTCAAGACGTAGTTATAGACTTCATCCCGGAACTCGTGCGTGGCTTCTTTCAGCATCCAACCGTACCCCTTTTGCACCAGGTCTTCCTCGTCCATCATGAGTGTGTCGGCGACTTCGAAAGCGTCCGACAATGCCTGCTTCTTTCTGAGCGACACAATCAGACAGACGGCCGAGGCGCGACGCATCCACATGTTTTTTGATTTCGCCCACTTCTTGGTGCGTGGAATCAATTCCGGGTACATCAGAATCAAGTGCCCCAAGGCGCGACAGCATAGATTGTCGACCGTGCCCCAGTTGACAAGATGTTTCTTGGCCCATCGTTCGAACCGTGCGAAGTCCGATTTCGTAAAGTCCTTGCGGCACCGAAAGGCAAAGTCGAAAGCCAACCCTATGCGTGCTTCGAGATCGGAGGACAGCAGTTCTTCGCAATGACCGAAGATATCTTTCTTGGACTTCTTCTTGATCGTTTCCCAGATGTCGTTGGACAACTGTTTGAAGACCGGTCCTTTGAGCATCCAGGGTTGATCCAGTTTTTCCTTGAAGAAGCGCTGGGCGTTGATACGGTACTTGCGGGACTCGTATTTTTTCAACTCACGCGCGACCTGTTTTAGGAATGGTGATGTTTGCATGTTCTCCTCTGACTTTGTCCTAACATGCCTCATATTGTGGACAAGTCAATCACATTTTCTGAGATTCCCTCAATTTCGTCCTGAGTAATGCCCGGTAGGGTGGGTCCGTCTTCGCCTGCACGCCGTGGCGCGGACCCGCCTTTATTGTCTGTCGTTCCGGGCTTTGACCCGGAATCCAGTACTCGACTCGAAGGAAGTATGCCGGATCAAGTCCGGCAGGACAGCATCGGACGCGCGTAGCGCGAAAGAGTGATCTATCACCTCACCCTGAGCCCACCACCTCATCCTGAGCGGAGTCGAAGGATGAAGTATGCCCCCCTAAAACCGCTCTAGATACGTCAGGCGAAACGAACGTGTGAAAGTGTCTGAATCGCGGCGATTAATCAGGAGGTCTTTCAAAAGAAACTCCAGTTCCAGATTCTCGGTCACCAACCACTTGATCCCTGTGTTGAGATAACCTCTCCCCTTGCCGGAATACGGGTTGGTACTACCGTTGGGTAGTTTGGATTTATTGTCATCTAGAGCAGCATCGAATTCGGCTACGACAGCCAGGTTGTACTGGAACGTGGCATCGAAACCGACGAAGACGTTGGGATCGGTTTCGTCATCCCCCTCGTTTTCCAGCGAATAGTTGACCCCGGCATGCCAACCGGATGTCCAATTGTAAAAATAGAAGCTTCGACTGACCACAGCGTAGAAACCGCGTGACTTGAAAGTGTAGCGATCCAGAGAGCTATCGCTTATCCAGGCGCCAAAACCCTGCGAGCAAAAGCCGAAGGTCACGGCCGGGAAAACCTCGATCTCATCAACGACACGAAACTTGACATTGAACTGGATCTGCGGATTCCAATTGGGATCGCGATTGGACAGAATGTTTTCGGCCCCATAGGAGATACCGAGCGTGAGTCGATTGGACAGGCCGATATTAGTGTAAGCCAGGCAGCCGCCGTTGGGATAGAAACGAAAGCCGGCTGAGTAGTAGGCGCGGGGTAGCGTGCCCGCCGTCGGCATGTCCACCAGCCAGCGCGGCGGCACATCGTAGAGGCTGGTTTGGGCGTCATTGATCACTTGTTGCGCTGAGACCACCGTCGGAGCGGCGTTCAGCATTAGAAGGCAGATCAGCAGGGATCGGATAGTTCTATTCATAGCACGACCTTTGTTTATCGCGGTTTCTAATCGTTGAAAGATAGATGTCCTCCTCAAGATCAGTCAAACAAAAACCTGGTGTGTGATAAATCACTTCTTGCGCTTCGCGCCTTGTGAAACTAACAAGCAGATATTCAAGTGGTCTTGGGCGACCCCGCCCGACACCTCTCTCCCACCTGGGGGCCGTCAGGCGAGTCGCCAGACAGCACCTTTGCCAGATACCCACCGCAACGAACAAGTCCCGTCATTGCGAGCCACGCCAAGCGCGTGGCGCGGCAATCTCAAATTGTAGATGGAAGGCGATCCTTCGACTGCACACAGGGTAACGGCGGATGAGATTGCCGCGTCGTCCCCCGCTGGCGGCGGGGGACTCCTCGCAATGACTCAGTAGGAGACTCTGCCAAAAGCCCGGACGTCCAGGCCACCCAACCTGCGACGGGCCGCTTTCAGTTCACACCGACTAAGCGGTAGAACTGTTCGGCCAGGTCGGCGGTGATAGGTCCGGTTGCTACCCTGTGGCTCTTGCGTCCTGCTTTGACTAACGAAACACCGACAACCAGTTTCAGCGAACTGGAGATGAACAACTCGTCCGAGTCAAGCAGTTGCAAGAGTGAGCAGTTCTTCTCGGCGATAGAGTGACCGATCCGGCGGGCTTCTCTCAGCACGATCTTACGTGTAATGCCCTCAAGACAACCGGACGAAATGGGTGGCGTGAAAATGCGCCCGTTCTTTACCCAAAACACATTGGCCGACGTAACCTCGGCTACCTTGTCGTCCTGGTTAAGCAGAAGAGCATCATCGCAGCCGGCCCGACGCGACTGCAAGAGGGCGGCCGCGTGGATCACATACGACAGTGTCTTGATACGTCGAAAGACCGACTTGTGATCAACACGAAAGCGAGACACCTGGATGCGGAAGGGCCGTGCAGGCATGGTGTGCGGCGAGGCGCTCAGGATCACCTGCGGTTTCCCCTGACGTCCGACCCAGCGGGCCGCTTCACCGGCGGTAAGCGTCAGCCGCAACTTGGTAATCCGATCCGGGTGAGCGCGCACTGTTTTCTTCATCCAGCCAGTCAAACGCTCGGGCGTCACAGGTATGTCCAGGCCGATCACTTTGGCGCCTCGGTACAAACGGCTCAAGTGCTCCTTGAGAAAGATGATACGATCATCGACAGCCAGCAGCGTCTCGAACAACCCCTCGGCATACAACAGGGCGTTGTCAAAGACCGAGATGCGGGCATCCTCGCGGTCGTGAAACCGTCCGTTGATAGTCGTAACAGTCTTCAGCAAACCGTTTCCTCCTGCTGCACACCAAGCGACTTGAGCAGATTGCGGGCCTTCAGAAGCATCTCGTCATATTCAGAATCGGGATCACTATCAGCCACGATACCACCACCGGCATGGACTTGATACTGCCCCCCGGCGTGAATCATGGTTCGGATAGCGATATTGAAATCGGCCTTGTCACCATCCACGTATCCGATGCAGCCGGTATATACCGACCGCGGCAGAGTTTCCATGTCGGCAATAATTTCCACGGCGCGCTTCTTCGGTGCCCCGGTGATCGAACCCCCGGGCATGAGAGTTGCCACAATATCTTTCAACCGGACATCGTTCCGCAGTTCGGCTGAGATATCGCTTACCAGATGAATCAACGATGAATAGGTTTCTGTCTTGAAGAGACGTTCGACTTCCACCGTCCCGGTCCGCGCGATACGTCCGAGATCGTTACGTTCGAGATCGACTATCATCAACAGTTCGGCGCGGTCCTTGTCAGACTCAAGGAGCCGACGGCGGCTGTAGTCGTTGGCCATAGGGTCATCGCTGGCGGCAATGGTCCCTTTGATGGGACCGGTGCTGATACGCCCGCCCTCTTTTAGAAACATCCGCTCCGGTGATGTTGAAAGTATCTGATAATCTCCAAAATCCAGGTAGGCACTGTATGGAGCCGGGTTAAGACGCCTCAAACGACGGTACACATCGAAGGGAGGGGCGTCCGAGTTCACATCGATACGCGTCGTGAAATTGGCCTGGTAGATGTCTCCCTCGCGGATGTGGTCCTTAATAGCTCGGATGCGTTCTATGTAGTCGGCACGACTGGTTTGGATTAAACACTCGCCGCCGGATTGGTCGACAGCATCATCAATACTATTGGCACCGACGCTTTCGGTGTGGTCGAATTTCTGCGCCCGATCAAAGAACAGAAACCGCACCGACGGGATCGAACCGTACACGGACGGCGTGACACCGACAAACGGCAACATTGCTTCATACGAGATATACCCAACCGAAAAGTACTGCCGGCTTTCCCACAAACCTGAAAGTTCATCCCAAATATCGCGCCCCGGAAGCACCTGAACCGCTTCGCCCGACTTGCGAACCTGCACACGATTCTCATGAAGTGCAACATCAATCTGCGGATCACCGGCGACAAACGAGTTGTGCCCGCGATCATCAAAGCGCAGGGTTGAATCCAGCCAAACCGATCCGGGCCTGCCTGCTACCGTCGCAAAAAACGCTTCCGGTGAAGACACAACTTCTTTGGTGACAATTTCTGTTTCCATATCAGAGCGCCAAGCTAACGACCAGAACCGATTTGTCAACCCCCAGCAACAAGTTGCTTCTGTTGGGCACCAGCTTGCGGCGGCAACACAGCACGAAACAAAAGAGACCCAGTTATGGGCAGGCTTGACCCTGTCACCCTGAACGCAGTCGAAGGGTGCTCGTTGAGGCAAGAAATTTGTGATTGAGCCGGGCTGCCGGGCTGCCTATATTGGGCACATGGATATTTTCGAGAAAGACTCCCCCCTGTCGGAGGAGGCGGTGCACAATGCTTCCCCGCTGGCCGATCGGATGCGCCCGCAGACTATCGATCAGTTTGTGGGCCAGTCGCGGGTTTTCGGTGTCGGCACACCTTTGCGCCAAGCCATCGAGCGCGACCAGGTCGGGTCGCTGATTCTGTGGGGACCGCCCGGCTCCGGCAAAACCACGCTGGCCCGTTTGATCGCCAGTACTACACGGGGACAGTTTGTGCCGTTCTCGGCCGTGACTTCAGGCATCAAAGAGGTCAAGGCGGTCATCTCCAAAGCGGGCAACTATTTCAAATTGTCCGGTCGACGCACTTATATTTTCATTGACGAAATCCATCGTTTCAACAAAGCGCAACAAGACGCTTTCCTGCCCTATGTGGAATCGGGCGACATCGTGCTCATCGGGGCGACTACGGAGAACCCCTCGTTCGAAGTCAACTCCGCGTTGCTTTCACGCATGAGGGTCTATGTTCTTGAACGGCTCAGCCCAGCCGATATTCGAAAGTTGATCGAAAGAGCGTTGTCCGACAAAGAGTCTGGGCTGGGGGGCGGCAATGTGCAGATCGATGAGGACGGGCTCGATTTTGTGGCCGCGGCCGCCGATGGCGACGCGCGCCGGGGCTTGTCACTTTTGGAAGCGGCAGCAGCCTTTGTCGAGTCGGGCAAGACAATCACAGTCGATGACCTCAAGCAGGTGCATCAGCGAGGGCTGGCTCTCTATGATAAAGCCGGCGAGGAACATTACAATCTCATATCCGCTCTGCACAAAACTATCCGGGGCGGCGATCCCGATGCATCCCTCTACTGGCTGGCCCGGATGCTCGAAGCCGGTGAGGAACCCATGTATATCATCAGAAGACTGGTGCGGTTCGCCACTGAAGACGTCGGCCTGGCTGATCCATACGCGCTGACTTTGACTCTCAACGCCCGTGATGCTTTTCATTTTCTCGGCCCGCCCGAGGGGGAGTTGGCCATTGCGCAGGCTGTCATCTACATGGCTTGTGCGCCGAAATCCAATTCTGTTTACACGGCCTTCAAAGCTGCAAGAGTCGATGCTGTGGAGAAAGGGTCCCTGCCGGTGCCGCTGGGATTGCGTAACGCGCCGACTTCTCTGATGAAAGATATTGGCTACGGCTCCGGGTACCAGTACGCCCACGAGTTCAAAGATGGTGTAACCGGTCAGGAGTATTTCCCGGAGGAACTGGCCGGTACCAGCTACTATAAGCCCGGCGCGATCGGTCGTGAAAAGCGGCTGGCTGACTATCTGGCGCAGTACAAGGAATTCCGCGAAAAACTGAAGGACGACTCGTAGAATAAGGTGATTTGTCGAAACCTCGTCCTTCGACTGCGCTCAGGACGACACGGTCAAGCCGGCACAAATCACTGGAAAGGAACTGACATAGAGAGGCGGCGCGCGAAGCGCGAAAAACAGGCTTGCCTGTGGTTCGACTCCGCTCACCATGAGGTGGAAAACGCACGTAGCGCGAAAAAGTGATTTATCACTCCCCCCCCAACACCTCACGCAAAACCGGACGGGCAGCATCGGAAACGATCTGGTAACCCTTGTCGTTCAAGTGCACCGGGTCAACCGAACAGTCGCGCGGCAATAATCCGTTTTCATCGCCGATTGCGGCTGCGAAGTCAATAATCGGGTAGTGGTTCGACTCGGCAAAGGCACGCACCCAGTCGTTGAACTTTGAGAGACTGTCGGCCACAGAAAAATCGCCGATCCGCGCCTCTGGTTTGCCCGACGGAATTATCGTCGACACAATCGGCACGATGTCATTCGAGTGGGCCAACTGCGCCAACATGGTCATGCCATCTTCGAGAACCTTGTTGGGCATCTGCGGCCGGACGTTGATCGAACAAAACTTGATTATCACAGCCTTGGGGTCAAGCTCCAGCACGTCTCGCTTGTAGCGCGCCAGGATTCCGGGCACCAACTGTCCGCCGACACCCCTATTGACAAGCGGAAACTCAGGTAAAAACTTCTCGAAGTCCCAACGTTGGGTAATCGAGGCACCCAGAAAAACGATGCGCGACGAATCAGCTTCACCTCGTTCGATCTTCGCCAGGAGTTCAGCGTTTTCCTGAGCATAAGCGACCCTCGGAGCCGACTGTTTGGTCGTACCGGTCAGTTTGCGTTTGATATCTCCCAGCGGCGAGCCGCCGTACTTGACATAATTGAAAAAGGCCCAAATCGCTACAATGTTCAAAAGCAGCGAACCGGCCAGCACCAGTATCCAGAAGTATCGCATGACATCCATTCCTTCTATTTGATTCTTTTCACTGCCTAAAGATTTACTTTCCGGGCCGGGTTGCCCATGAATGTGCAGTTATCCGGCGCATCTTTGTAAAGCACGGCACCGGCCGCGACAGTACAGTTTTCCCCCACGTTGGCCATTACGATTGCTTCCTGCCCAATCCAACTATTGGCGCCGATTGTGATCAGATCGTACTGTTCGGTGGCGGTTTGATCAGAAGTTCGTTCATCCGGTCGCCCGTGCTGATATTTGCCGCTGATAACCGAGACGCGTGCGCCAAAAAGCACGTTGGGCCCAATATCGGCACAGCCAATAATCGTGTAGACGCCCAGAACCACACCCGAGGCCACGCTGACGTCACGGTGTGACAACATACTGCCCAGCATGAAACTGGCATCGGGAGACACATTGCGACAGGTGGCCAGGTAGAAACCGAGCCTGAAGTATTGGCCGACTATCGTTGGAAAAAGCGACAAAATCTCTTTGCAGGCGCCGTACACGCGCTCGTATCGCCGACCCATAATGGCTGCCTCCAGCCAGGTGAGCAGGATAAGCGGTAACGTGCAAACGACACCACACACCAAAAGGAATCTTTTGACAACCAATCTGATCATAAACCTTCTATCGGCTTACCACACCTGTACAGTAATGCTACCGCCACCCGTATATGAAGGCAACTACAAAAAGGGAAAGTTGAGGGGCTTGTTTTGGTTGGCCGGAAACGAACAGAGAATATGCGGCCTTCTCTGACATTTCGGCAAGACTCAAGTTGAGGTTTTCGTGTCTGCGTGGGACACAAGGGAAGTATCAGGAACCGTTCTTTCGCTGGACGAACTTAACCAGGTTGTCGATGGAATCCAGGTTGTCCGGTACCAGATCGTCATCGTCGACCGTGAACTGATAGGTTTCTTCAAGGAATCCGACCAGTTCGAGCACGCCGGTAGAATCAATAATGCCAAGCTCCAGAAGTGATCCGGAGTCCGACAATTCGGAGGCATCCTGTCCCATCATGAAGTTTTCTACAACGAACTCTTTCAGTTGTGTTCGAGCGTCCAATCGAACCTCCTGGTCATGAACTTAGTACGTCGGCCAGAGCCCGGTCTCTTAAAGTTATCGACAAAACCTATTTACAGTAAAGCCCTTAACGAGGCAAGTGTCTTTCCCCGGGATTTTGCCGACCGGAGTCGGCTACACCGCTGCGATAGTCATATCGGACGGAAAACTCGTTTTGCTCAAGGGCTGTAGGCTTTTCCGACTGATCGATAAACTGCTGCACCAACAACTGGGTCGAAAGTATGCCAATGAACGACATGTTGTCCTTAAACGACAAATGAGCGTGCGAAAGTCGAGCGCACTTCGTTCTCAGTTTGGCCACGGCCTCCGGCTTGAACAAGCCGGTCCGGGCAAGACACTCTTCCGAAAGCATCTCTTCGACATAGGCCGGTGGATCCTCGCAGAAGAAACTATTGGAGTCTGGCGCCATGTATGGTTGTTTGACGCGCTCCACTATCCTTGGCGGCAGTTCTTTCTTCATGGCTCGTTTCAAGATCGCTTTCTCGTTCAAACCGCGAATCTTCAGCCAGGGAGGAATCCGCGATCCCAGTTCGACCACCCGGTGATCCAGAAACGGGTAACGTCCCTCAACAGAATTGGCCGCCGACACGCGGTCTCCCTGAGACGACAAAAGGTAGCCCGAAAGCAACGATTTCGCCTCCAGGAATTGAGCCCGCAGTAGGTGATGCCAATCCTGAAACTGGTCGGGCAGGTCCCGGCCGAAGGCTTCGAGCGAGTCATGATCGCCGATTCGCTGCTTAGCCTCATCGGTGAAGTAATCCTTCAGTTTGACCGTGGTGTTGATGCGCGGCTGGTGCGAGAACAGCCAGGCATCGGACTCCGACAGACCGGCCTTGTAGAAAGTTTCAAGGTAAAACCGAGCCCGCCCCGGCGACAACGGCAGGGTCGGATAGAGCTTTCGCAGCAAAAGCGGACGCCATTCCGAATCAGGCTGACGTGACCAGAACTTGCGCACGAGTGTCTCTTTGAACAGATCATAGCCACCGAATATTTCATCCGCCCCTTCACCGGTGAGAACCACTTTGAAATTGTTGCCACGGACCAACTCAGACAGCATGTACAACGGAGTCGGGGCCGTTCTGAGTATCGGACGCTCGGCATGACGGATTACGTGCGGGAAGTTCGTGGCAATGTCTTGATAGGTGCAGGAAACCTGGTGGTGATTGGTACCCAGATAGTCAGCCATTTCCCGCTGGTAGCCTGATTCGTCGTAAGCTTTGTCCTGAAAAGCTATCGAGAATGTCTCCACCCGGTTATCGGTGAACTGCCGGATAAGCGCTGTTGTCGCCGATGAATCCAAGCCACCGGAAAGGTAGGCGCCGACCGGTACATCAGCTCGCAAACGCAGGCGAACGGCATCGACCAGTAGTTCGTGCAACTCCTCCGCCCATGAATCCGACGACCGGGAGCGGTCGAATTCAGTTGGGAAACTCATATCCCACCAGCGTCCGCTCTCAATCTGTTCTTCTTTGATTTGGAGAAAACTTCCGGCCGGAAGCTCGCTGATCCTTTCAAAGGCTGTCCGAGGCGGCGTCGTTGTCCACCAGGTGAAAATCTCGTCCAGCCCCTTGTAATCCAGACAAGGCTGGATCGACGGATCACAGAATATCCCTTTTATTTCTGAGGCGAAAACAAAACGGCCATCATGCACGGTATAGAAAACCGGGCGAATCCCCAAACGGTCGCGGGCCACAAAGAGCGACCTTTTGTTTCGATCATAAATCGCAAAAGCGAACTGTCCGTTGAATCTGTCCAGACAATCGCGCCCCCATTGCTCCCAGGCGTGGACAATTACTTCAGTGTCCGACTGGGTCCGGAAGTGATGCCCGGCCGTCTTTAGTTCTTCTCGCAACTCGATATAGTTATAGACCTCCCCGTTGTATACGATCCACAGCGATCCGTCCTCGTTGCAAAGCGGCTGGGAGCCGGAAGTAAGATCGATTATCGATAACCGTGCATGACCCAGGACGCAATTGTCGTCAAGATAGACACCGAATTCGTCCGGGCCACGGTGTCGCATGATGTTCACCATGCGACCGATCAGTTGTTCGTCGGGTAAAGTATTAGAATTCAGTTTGAAGTATCCGGCAATCCCACACATCGCGTTAACCAGACTGGATTACAGATTGGATTGGCTCGACTTTGTCAGTCTGCAATCCATCTAAACGATTTCGAGCGGACTCATCCGCAGATATTCTGTCGCAACAATCTTGCGGTTGATATTGGCGTATGCTTTTTCCACTTGCTCTTCGGTCAAACCGAGTACCGAAGCAGCCTTGGCCGGCTCGACATCGTTCTCCATGGCGTACCAGAGCATATCCATATTGTAAAAGTCCAGACCGAAAAAGAACTCCTCCTGAGTAACTTCGGCCGAATAGGTGTCGGTGGTGGGTGTGCGTTCGATGATTTCGCTGGGAACACCGAGAAACTCGGCCAGTTGGTACACCTGGATTTTGTACAGGTGGGCGATCGGCTTCAGATCGGCCCCGCCGTCGCCGTACTTGACAAAGAAACCCTGCTGGTGTTCATCTTTGTTGCCGGTGCCGACCACCGCCCAATTGCGCAACTCGGCATGATAGTATAGGGTGGTCATGCGAAGCCGCTGCTTGAGATTTGAAGCAGCTACCACCTGTAGGTAGGCTTTCAACGGCATGCGTTTGGTGAGGGCCTCGCCCGTATCGGTCTCGGCGGCGAGATTGAAGAAATTGAATGTGTTTTTGTCGAGGATGTTCCCGGGGTTGACAATCTTGGTTTTCCAGGAATCGTTGAAGTCCGGAAAGACGGACTTGATTGCTTCATCACGACGTTCGTAGCAACCCAGACCGGCCAGACCCTGCGAGATGTTCTCCATGACTGTTTCGAATCCGAACTTTGTAGCCAGGATTCCGGCCAGGTCGGCGCTTTCCGATGCTGAATCGGTTTCCGGCATCATGATCCCGACCACTTTCTTGGGGCCTAAAGCCCGGGCGCACAGAGCTGCCACCACCGATGAATCTATCCCACCGGAAATACCGATCACAGCGCCTGATTTTTTCAGCTTTCCGCGTATCTGTTCGAGGATGGTCGTGCACATTTCATCGACGACCGCCTTGGCGTCAATCTTCAAACTATCCTTGTTGAACTCCACTTGCTTTCCTGCCTGCTGTTCGGTTAAGGCCTCCTGGCTGCCCAGTATATTACCACTACCGATGGCCCTTGGCAACCCGATATTTACGACTTCGCGACGCGGCTTTCACTCGGCCGACCGAGCCGTTCCTTCAGTTTATCGGCGACATCAGGACCGGCTTAAGCCCCATGGTCTTTCAGAGTTCGACGTGTATCGGGCCACTGATAAGGCCCATTGCAAGCCTCTACCGACGGGGGCCATCACCCAGCGGCCAGAAGGTGTAGCTGAGTCGCACTGCCCCCTGTCCGTTGTCAGCGTCGATTTTCAGCACTTTGATCATCGCCCAATGACCCTCGGACGTCAACATCCGAATGGAGTCACCCTCCCGGACCTCCACGCGGTTGGCGGCCTGCTTGGGAGCCAGGCCACTTCGAAAGTCTTCTGTTTCCCAATCCAACTCAGGGTTCGACGCCGGCCAGAACAGGTTGTGTCGCAGAAAACTGTCCAGGCGTGAAGGAGAGGCAATGAAGTGCGCGCCGTCTTTGGAATAGTAATAAAGATCATTATCGATATTGTCGGCCCTTACATGCACACCCTGGGCCAACGAAAAACCGTCCAGGGCTCCTGAGTATCGCCGAACAAGTTCGAACTCTCCTTGCGGACCACACAAACCGCCAATCGGCTCGGATGGTGACGACAACGTCCGATCCGCAAAGACAACGCGCACGGCTACCTGGTACAACACACCGTTGTTAAGATTGGTAGCCTCATAGTAGATTATCCCGTCGTCCGGGTCGGTGTCACCGGGATAAACGACATCGTTGTGCGGTTCAAACGGCAACGCAGAAGTGTCCGCGAATCGTTCAATTGAAGTCGGACTGATGTAGATGTTGTAGCCGCTGATCAGACGATCACAATCGGTTTTCCACCCGATTTTCATGCTGCCGTCATTGGTTTCTACCATGGTACTATAGGGTTGACAGATCGCGGCTCGTTCATGAGCCGGTTTGGGTGGACCGCATCCGGCTGCGATGATCGCCACGCCGATAGCTACGAGGCTGATTCTGTGGGCGGCAGACGCCCTCGTCTGCCCCGGCATCCAGGTGGCGCACGAGGACGTACACCACGCACAACACCGTGGAAAGGCTGCTATAAAAACGGCTAGAAACTTCAAACTACGATCAACTCGAGTTGCCGGGGGCATAGAAACCTTGCTCCGCCATCCACTATCAGCACATCCTCTTCCAGACCGACACAACCGATTCCCGGCAGGTTGATTTCAAGTTCAAGTGTAAAAACGTTGCCTGCTTCCAGCTTCATTTCCGCTGTCTTGCCATAACGCTCCCACTTAGGTCCGATTATCGCGCCGCCATCGTGAACGGCGCGGCCCAGCTGATGTCCCAGCGCATGTTGGTACTCGGCATAGCCGTTATCCAGGAGCATTTCGCGGGCAATGGCGTCGATCTCGAAACCACGGGCACCCGGTTGAGCGCGGCCGGCCGTCTCGGTGATGATGTCACGCACCTGTTCGAACGCCTCGCTCAGATGTTCTGGCGGTCCAGCTTCATTGGGGCGACGAAAGTACACCAGTCGTTGCAGGTCTGAGCAGTAGCCTTCGATCCGAGCGCCGAAATCGACGTGCAAAAGATCACCCGGCTCCAGTTTGGCATCGGTCGGCAAACCATGTCCCGGCGATGTTTTGTCGCCGGCGTTGACTATAGTGCCAAAGGAATTAGCTGAACCTAAGCGATCAATCTCAGCATCGATGACGGCGCCGATTTCCTTTTCGGTCATGGCGGTGCCGAATTCCGGAACCACGTTTTTGAATGCTTGATCGGCCAACACGGCAGCCCGGGCCACCAGGTCGACTTCGCTATCGAGTTTTCTCGCGCGGAGCTTTGTGCAAACATCGGAAGCCGACACCAGCCGGTCGGCGAAGTCGGTCCCGTCCAGGTAGCCCAGTATAGTAAGATACATGCCGTGCGTCAGACCGTCGGCAGCCGGATTGTCCGGAGAGTAATTGAGCGCAATCCGCGACGGGTTTAGTCGTTCGATGGTTTTGCGAAAGTCATCGCGCACACCTTCGGTGTAGGCTGTTACTTCGGTAAACCAACCGCAACGTCTGTAATCCTCCACATCCAGATTGCCCACCAAGGCGATAGCATCACCCTCGCGCGTGTAAAAGAAAAACGACTGCCAGGTTGCCTGATGTCCAACCACCAGCGACAAAAGTGGGTCGGCCATGATCGATGTTTCGCGTACGGCCATCAGCCACAGGTCTATCTCCAGTTCCCCAAGAAGCCGATGGGCTTGTTGGATCTTCTGCCGGGTCAAACTCATGCCGGCCAAGATAGGCGGCAAAGATGGACTTAACAAGCGGAAACCGGGAACGGAGATTGTGATACAGGTCAAAAGTGAAGCTGACAGCGCCAAAAGTAGGCACAGCCGAAATAAGTAGGGCGGGTCCGTCTTCGAACCCGCCACCTTCCTGAAGTGGGCGACAACCAAACCCCTCTAAACCGAAGCTGACAGGGGATAAGCCCACGGGCTCGAAATTTGCCCGCAGGACGGCCCATAACCTCGTGTGACACATTGTGTTACATTCCGGGAAAGTCTTAAAGGCTGTTGGTGAATCGGTCGACATAGATAGGTAGCAGATCGAAAAAATCCAAACGGTTAGAATCGTGTTTCTCTAACGCAGGAGGACAGTATGTACGATGCCGCAAATGACGGCAGTGGATTTGGCATGATGGGTGTGTTGATCATCCTGGCTGTCTACTTCTACTTTGCTTTTTCACAGTTTAAGATTGCGCAGAAAGTTGGCTGCGCCGACCAGGCATGGTGGTCGTTCATTCCGATCGCCAACACATTCCTGTTAATCAAAATGGCCAACAAGGACTGGTGGTGGTTTGTACTCTGCCTGGTGCCGGTGGTGAATATCATCTGTTTCGCCATAATGTGGATGGAAACAGCCAAAGCGGCCGGCCACTCCCCGGTTTGGGGATTCCTGGTGCTGGTCCCGTTTTTGAATTTCGTCGCGATTGGCGTGATGGCGTTCAGCGGCGGGGCTACCGGTGGTGGTATGCCCTCATCGGGCCAGATCGACACTACGCGCAAACCGACGCATGTAGGGTAGCGGACCAGATTCCGTATCGATTTCGCAAAGGCGAGCCGGATGGCTCGCCTTCTCTTTGTGTAGATACCTGCAGGGGTCGGGCGGGGTCGCCCAACGCCACTTGGAACTCGTCCCCCGACTCAGCTCGGGGTGACGTTGCATACGCGCGACGGGTGGCCGCCTCAAACCCGGTTTGGGGCGGAAGACAGTACAAGAGATTCACCCTTCGACTCTGCTCAGGGTGAGGTGGATGGGTGCTTCCGGTGAGTCTTCAAAACAGTAGGTCGAAACCCCTGTGGTTTCGACATCCCGCTCTTCGCGGTGATAAATCACATCTTCGTGCTTCGCGGGATTCTCTTCAAACAAAGACTGGATTCTGGCCTTCGCCAGAATGACCAATCTACAGGGTGCTGATCAGTCTTCGTAGGGCAGGATCCCTGTGATCCTGCCAGATTAGGCGGGTCCGAAGACGGACCCACCCTACTAAGCGAAAATGGATTCCCGCCTTCGCGGGAATGACAGAGGGGCGCGGAGAACATTCTTGCCTGTCGCCGCGAAGCGAAAAACCCATTTATGGGCTCAATACGACTTGGCCCAAATGGCGTCGGTCTTGGCCGGGCCGCCGCAGATGACACAGGTACCATCGGTGCCACTCTGATCAAGCGGCATGAGACGGATCGTAACCTTGAGCTTTGCCGCTTTATCTTCGCACTCCGGGTTGTCACAATACTTGGCCAGCACGAACCCCCCGTGTATCTCAGGTTTCTCACTGTTATCCGGTGCAAAGAACGCCTCGAACGATGCAAAGTCGGTGATATCAGTGTGAGTGTGTTCCTCACGAAGAGCCAGCGCCTGGTCAAAGAGATTCCGTTGAATCTCGCCGAGCGCTGTCACTACCGTTTCAGCGACCTGGTCGCGACCGACCGACTCGGCTGCTTTGACCGAACGATCACGACGGCCCATAAAGACAGAATCCGATTCCATATCGCGGGGACCTATCTCAATTCGGATCGGCGCACCCCGTTTGACCCATTGCCACTTTTTGTCGACCGGACGCATGTCACGTGCGTCGACCTGTACACTCACCGGCTGTCCGGCCCAGGATTGCTTGCGGATGTCATCGGCCACAGCGTTGGCATAGGCCAGCACCTGTTCTTCGGTGCCTGCTTTGTTCAGCATGGGGATTATCACCACCTGTTTCGCCGCTATCTTAGGCGGCAAACGCAGACCGTCATCGTCGGCGTGGACCATGATAACGGCGCCAATCAATCGGCTCGACACGCCCCACGAGGTGGTATACGCCAGTTCAACCTCACCTTCGGCATTGGAGAACTGAATCTCAAAGGCACGCGAAAAATTCTGGCCGAGATAGTGCGAGGTACCGGCCTGCAGCGCTTTGCGATCCTGCATCATAGCCTCGATACAATATGTGGCCACGGCGCCGGGGAATCGTTCGGCTTCGGTTTTTTCACCGACCAACACCGGCAGGGCCAGAGACTCCTCAGCAAACTTGCGGTAGACGTCGTGCAGTATCATCAAGGTTTCCTCGCGCGCCTCTTTCTCGCTTGAATGCGCGGTGTGCCCCTCCTGCCAGAGGAACTCGGTCGTGCGCAGGAAAATCCGCGGACGCATCTCCCAGCGCACGACATTGGCCCACTGGTTGATCAACAGCGGCAGGTCGCGATAGGACTGAATCCATTTTGCGAACGACCGTCCTATAATAGTCTCCGAGGTCGGACGCACGATTAGCGGCTCTTCCAACTCACCGGTCGGCACCAGACGCCCCTCTTTTTCGACAAGTCGGTGGTGCGTAACAACAGCGCATTCTTTGGCAAACCCCTCGACGTGCCCGGCCTCCAGTTCCATGAAGCTGAGCGGGATAAACAACGGAAAGTACGCATTCTCATGCCCGGTCTCTTTTATCAGATCATCCATCCCCCGTTGGAGTTTTTCCCAGATGCCGTATCCCCAGGGCTTGATAACCATACATCCGCGCACGCTGGACATTTCGGCCATATCTGCCGCTTTGATGACTTGCTGGTACCACTCGGGGTAGTCTTCCTGCCTGGTCGGTGCAATCGCGTTCTGTTGTTTTTTGGCGTTCACTGTTCTGTCATCTTTCGAAGTTGTGTTTTTCTTGTCAGCCTGAGCACCGTCGAATGGTGCATGCTTCGACTCCGCTCAACATGAGGTTGACAGGCGGCGTTCGTCCGATGGGTGGCACCCTCAAACTCGGTTTGGGGGTGATAAATCACTTTTTGTGCTTCGCACCTTGTTACTCACGCAAGCACTTCTTACGGCAGCACGCGCGGAGCGCAAAAAACGGGCTTGCCCGCCGCCCCAAATATGATCTGAGGCGGCCACCCACCAGTTTTATTAGCGAGAGGATAGCAGACGACACGGGGAGGCACAAGGAAAATCATCCCAACTTGCCAACTCAGTAGACGGAGATTTGGGGTCGAAACTTCTGGTTCGAAGGACCGCCCTGAGCGCAGTCGAAGAGTGTATGCTTCGACTCCGCTCAGCATGAGGTCGTCAGGCGACGTTTGTCGGTTGGGTGGCCGCCTCAAACCCGGTTTGGGTGTGGACACATCCGCTCCAAACAAGCAGGCTGTGTCATGAAGGGGGTGTCGCAGGGTTCTGATCTCGACGCAGTCGGGATTGTGACCCTGCGATTTTCGGCATCGTGTTGTGAGAGAGCAACCTCAAGAACCACCGGTTCACACGATTGCGACACGGCCTGAAGGCATGAGACGGCTACCTGTGGCTTGCCTGTCAGGAGCATGCGGTCCCCGACTTGCAAAGAGCCGTCACGCAAAGTCGCATGACGGCACAAGGAAGATAGAGTCCCACTTTCGCAGGAGTGAGAAGACTTTCCGGGCGGTGGTTAGCGCCAGTAGCTGAAGTCTATTTCGAACTCGTCCGTGCGACCGTAGATGGATGACTCGAACTGATGTCCGAATCCGGTGTTGAGCACCCAACGGTGCTGCGTGTTGTCGAATCGCAAGCCTGTTTCCCAGACTCTGACCAACGGTATGGTTATACCCTTGAGCATCGTTAAGGCCGTCGTCCGGCTCTTCGCGTTGGCCTTCTGCCAAACCGATTTGGCGATCCGGACTTTCATGACGCGAGGGCTTCCATCCACCAGAACGGTGCAATCGGCGTCAAATTCCCACATACCGTAACTCCCTTTATTTAGAACTCCATCAGGCGCCTTCACCTGATTATCTCATTGGTCGGTCCAAAACTCCTTGTATTGCGCGCGCCAACTTTGCGGCACCCGCTAAGCTATACAAACATATAATACGTGTCAAGTTGAGCTTCTCGCAGGAAGTTAAACTGGTTGCCTTTAATAAGTCGGCTCCCCTATCTTGCCGGTGAAAGGAAGGACTCCGAGCCGGTTGGTGGGCAATCGGCCCGGACAGTGCGTGGTTGTATGAGTCTGGAGAGATTCGTTGCCGGAAGATATCTGAGAAGCGGGCATGCGTTTCTTTCGGTATCCACCTGGATCACGATGGTCGGTGTGACACTGGGGGTGGCCGTCGTCTGCTTTGTGATGTCACTGCACAACGGTTTCGAGCGCGAGATTCGTTCACGGCTTTTGGGCACCACATCGCACATATCGATCTTCCCACTGCACCACGAACTTATTGAAGAGTACGAGCAATTGGTCGATCAATTGGAATCGGTTGACGGTGTCGTGGCCGCCTCGGCGTTTATCTACTACAAAGTGGCTATCCAGTCGGCGTCAGCCGGTGACGGCATAATTCTGCGCGGTGTGGATTTGGAAATGGAGAAGAAGACTTCCAATATCGCAAGAGACATGAAGGTCGGCGAGTGTTCCTTCGAACCGAAAATGATCGACAGCGACACCGTGCCCGGCATGATCATTGGCAGCCATCTGGCCGAACGATTGAGTGTGTACCTGGGTGAGCCTGTCTGGCTGTATTCCATTCGAGGTGAGGACTTGCAGAAACGTTCACGCCCGCGCGTGGCCAAGTTTCAGATTTCCGGCATTCTGGAAACCGGGATGTATGAATTCGACGCCCAGATGGCCTATATAGCGCTGGCCGACGCGCAGAAACTGTTCAAAACCGGCCATGCTGTCACGGCGGCACATCTTAAGCTGACCGACATATATGATGCGGAATATGTCACGCCGGTGATCGACTCCATCCTCGAGTATCGCTACGATGTTGTGCCCTGGAACATCCTGCACAAAAACCTCTTCTCCTGGATCGCCATAGAAAAGAAGATATTATTCCTGGGTTTCATTTTGATTGTGGTAGTGGCAGCTTTTTCGATAATCTCCACCCTGGTAATGCTGACCATGGAGAAGCGCTCCGACATCGGCATCTTGAAGACAATCGGTCTGACCCCGGCCAAGGTGCGCAAGATATTCGTGTTGAACGGTCTGACCATTGCCTCAGTCGGTGTGGTAGGCGGCTGGGCTTTGGCCTTGGCAGCAGCTTGGGTACAGAACAGCTACGAACTGATATCGTTGCCACCTGATATCTACTTTATCAGCTACCTGCCGATTGAAGCGCGGTGGTTTGACTTTTTGGCGTCCGGGGCGGTGGCTGGGTTCATCTGTTTTCTGGCGGCGCTATATCCGGCCACCCGGGCGGCGCGACTCTCGGTGGTCGACATTGTGAGGCAATAAGTCGATGTTTTTGAGTGCGAAACTAAACCTTTGCTGAAAAGTGGCGAAAATAGTAGTATAACCCGGGTTGGGTTAAAACATAGGACGGCAAACGCTTGAATATGGATGACAAAGATTTGATCCTGTCGGCTACCGACATACACAGGCAGTTCAACACAGCCAACGGCATCCTCCCGGTGTTAAAAGGGCTTTCGCTGGGTTTCCGCCGTAAATCGATGGCTGCCATGACGGGTGCATCCGGTGTCGGGAAGTCGACTTTGCTGCATATCCTGGGCGGATTGGATCGACCAACCCAGGGCAAGGTGGAAGTAGCCGGTGTCTCGCTGGTCGACAAAAGTGAAACAGAACTGGCTCAGTTTCGAAACGAAACAGTAGGCTTTGTGTTTCAGTTTCACTACTTGATGGACGACTTCACCGCCCTTGAGAATGTGATGATACCTTCTTTAGTGGCCAATCGAAAGCGAGGCGAGGCCAAAGCCAAGGCGGAACAACTTCTGACACTGGTGGGTTTAAGAGATAGAACAAGCCATCGCCCGAAGCAATTGTCGGGTGGTGAACAACAAAGAGTGGCGGTCGCTCGTGCTCTGGCCAATGATCCAAAGATTGTGCTGGCCGATGAACCGTCGGGTAATCTGGATACGTCCACCGGCCGCCGGCTTCACGACCTGCTTTTTGAGCTAAACGCAGAAAACGACACCACTTTTCTTATTGCAACGCACAACCGGGAACTCGCTGACCGATGCGACAGTGAGACACAGATTGTTGACGGTAAGGTTTTTGACCATATTACGCGCAGGTGATGAGTATGCTATGTCAGGACTGTAACAAGCGCGAAGCACATGTGCAGATCACGCAAATCGTGAACAATGACAAAACGATGCTGTCGCTTTGTAAGGACTGCGCGGCTGCCCGCGGCTTCCATTCCCCGCTGGAGAATGCACCTTTCCCGCTGGCCGAGATTCTCTCCGGGCTGGCCCAGAGCATTCCCAAGGCGGGCGCGCAGCTGCCGGTAAGCACGGTGTCATGTCCCAACTGCGGCCTGGCCTTCGATGAGTTCGCACGGCAGGGTCGGTTTGGATGCGGCGAGTGTTATAAGACATTTCGCGGTGATCTCGAAAAGATAATGAGGAAGATCCACGGCGCTTCTTTGCACCGGGGTAAAGCGCCGATTGTCGAAGCGCCCGTTACCGACTCAGGCGACGATAACGATCCGGCCATTCCCGTCAAAGAAGAAGAACGGCTTGAAGCCGAACTGAAAAAGGCGGTCGAGGCCGAAGATTTTGAGCGGGCGGCAGAAATCCGCGACAAGCTCAAAACGATGCGGGATTCCTTTTCGGTCGAAAGCTAACGTGAGGACATAGAGTGGAAACGATGTTTGAAGAAATGGCCCGAACCCCGGCCGCCTGGTTGTCCGGGAAAGGCAGAGAGTCGCTGGTGGTTCTCTCAAGCCGTGTCCGTCTGGCCCGTAATGTCGCCGGGTGTCAGTTTCCCGGGTCGGCCGACAGCGCCACGCGTGATAGGATCGTAAATTACTTCGACTCCACGCGAGCTCGTTCCAAATTGTTGTCGGAGGGACTATACTACAAGGCGACCGACCTGAGCAAACTGGATCAGGATTTCCTGGTCGAGCGTCACCTGATATCTCCCGGCTTTCTTAATGGCGAAAGTTCCAAAGCGCTGTACATCGATCCCCAGGAACGGTTGTCGGTCATGGTCAACGAAGAGGATCATCTGAGAATCCAGGCGCTTTCTCCCGGTCTCGACCCTGAAGGCGCCTACAAATTGGCTACGACCTACGATGCTGAGATTTCCGGCCACCTGGAGTATGCCTACGATCCCGATTTCGGGTATCTCACCGCCTGCCCCACCAACGTCGGCACCGGCATGCGCGCTTCGGTTTTGATACACCTGCCGGGTCTGGTGTTGACACGCGAAATAGACAAAGTCATCTCGCATATCACCCGAAGCGGCCTGGTTGTGCGCGGTTTCTACGGCGAAGGCAGCGATGTGCTGGGGAATCTTTTTCAACTTTCCAACCAGACAACGCTCGGTGTCTCCGAAGATGAAACCTTAAGGCAGATCAACCGAGTGGCCGACGAGATTATCGAGAATGAAGCCGGCGCTCGTCAGCGACTGGTCAACGAGGCGGCCGATATGATCGAAGACAAAATCTGGCGAGCCTATGGGATACTCAAACACGCCCGCGTGCTGACATCCGAAGAGGTCATGAACCTCCTGTCGGCGGTGCGTCTGGGGCACGCCATGAAAATCATCGATTTTCTGGACGTTGCTCTTGTGAATGAAATCCTGCTCTTGTCGCAACCGTCGCACCTGCAAAAATACTACGGTCGTGAGATGGATGCTACCCGTCGTGACTTCGTGCGGGCCCAGATGGTGCGTGAGAAATTGCGGAAGTTCGAGAACTGATGGACTCAGAAAATGTTGACTTATGGATTTGCAGAAAAGTTTTTCGTTGAACATACAGAGGAAGGATACAACGCATGAATGAGATGTTCACAGAGCAAGCGCGCAAGGCGATTGAATTCGCTCGCGACGAAGCAGCCCGCTTGCGACATGATTATATTGGAACCGAGCATCTCCTGCTGGGGCTTATACGCCTGGGTGAAGGGACAGCCACGGAAATCATCGCCAACCTCGGCCTGGAACTGAGCGACCTGAAAGCCTCGATTGAGGATGTGGTTCAGCCGGCCGGTGGCACCATGACAATGGGCCAGCTTCCTCTAACAGCACGGGCCAAAAAGACGCTGGAAGTTTCCGGCCAGGAAGCGCGGGCGCTGAAGTCCAAGGATATCGACACCGAACACATTCTGCTGGCCCTCCTTAAGGACGAGGAAGGGGTGGCCGCCCAAGTGCTTTCCACCTATGAGATCGACTACAAAGAAGCCTACGAAGAACTCAAGAATGTCCAGAACGGCAAGCCTTCGTCGTTCAAGAAGAAGCGTAAGAAATCGAAAACTCCCGCCCTGGATCATTTCGGCCGTGACCTCACCGAACTGGCCCGCCGCGGCAAACTGGATCCTATTATCGGTCGCCATGAGGAGATCGAACGAGTGGCGCAGGTACTCTCCCGCCGCAAGAAGAACAACCCGGTGCTGATTGGTGAACCGGGCGTCGGCAAGACAGCCATTGTAGAGGGGCTGGCCCAGCGCATCGTGGAGAACCGTGTCCCGCAAATTCTTGAAAACAAACGAGTGGTAACTCTGGATATGGCCTCATTGGTCGCGGGAACCAAGTACCGTGGTCAGTTTGAAGAGCGTCTCAAAGCGGTCATGACCGAGATTATCAACGCCAACGATGTTATCATTTTTATCGATGAGCTGCATACAATCGTCGGCGCCGGTGGCGCCGAAGGATCGCTGGATGCCTCGAACATTTTCAAGCCGTCATTGTCGCGAGGCGAACTCCGCTGTATCGGCGCCACGACCCTGAACGAGTATCGCAAGTATATCGAGAAGGACGGCGCACTGGAACGCCGTTTCCAAACGGTGATGGTTGAGCCGCCGAGCGAAGAAGATACTATCAAGATTCTCTCAGGCCTCCGTCATAAGTATGAAGAGCATCATCAATTGACCATTTCCGATGAAGCCATTGAGGCGGCGGTCAAGCTGTCGAACCGCTATGTGTCCGGCAAATTCCAACCGGACAAGGCTATCGACCTGATCGATGAAGCCGGTTCGCGTTCGCATCTGTCAAGCTACACACGACCACCGGAATTCTCAGAGACCGAAAATGAGATTGTCGAACTGCAACAGAAGAAAGAGCAGTCGGTCAAGAACCAGGCCTTTGAAACCGCCGCCCAACTACGCGACGAGATCAAGGCCAAAAAGGACAAGCTCGATCAGATGCAGAAAGACTGGGAAGCCGCCCGCGAAGAACAGAAAATCATTCTTACCGATGATGAGGTGGCAACAGTGCTGGCCAAGATGACCGGCATCCCGCTGTTCCGCCTGGAGGAAAGCGAGTCTAAACGACTACTTAGAATGGAAGAAGAACTTGGCAAGACCATCATCGGACAGGCCGATGCGCTAGCCACTATTGCCAAGGCGATCCGCCGTGCCCGCGCGGGGCTGGCCGATCCGCGGCGACCCATTGGCGCCTTCATGTTCCTGGGACCTACCGGTGTAGGCAAAACCGAACTGGCCCGATCACTGGCGCAGTTCTTGTTCGATGATGTCGACTCGCTGATTCGTATCGACATGTCTGAGTACATGGAGAAGTTTGCCGTGTCGCGTTTGATCGGTGCTCCTCCCGGCTATGTCGGCTACGAAGAAGGCGGCCAGTTGACCGAGAAGGTCCGTCGCAAACCGTACTCGGTCGTGCTCCTGGACGAAATCGAAAAGGCCCATCCCGATGTTTTCAATATTCTCCTGCAGTTGTTCGACGATGGATCGCTGACCGACTCGTTCGGTCGCAAGGTCGATTTCAAAAACACCGTGGTCATCATGACCTCGAACGTGGGTACCCGGCAGCTTCGTGACGGCAAGACGGTCGGGTTTGATGCTCAGCAGGTTGACGCAACTCACGAGAACATGGAAAAGAAAATCAAGGAAGAACTGAAGAAGATGTTCAATCCGGAACTACTCAACCGGATTGATGAAACGCTCATCTTCCACTCGCTCGATCGTGATCATATCAAGGAGATCATTCACATCCTGGTGGCCGATATTGCCACACGGATGGCTGAAAAAGGAATCAGCTTCCGATTGACGCCCGAGGCTTGCGAATTCCTGGCCGATAAGGGTTTCGATCCGGCCTTCGGCGCCCGACCTTTGAAGCGGGCGTTGCAGAAGTATCTGGAAGATCCAATGGCCGAGGAGATTCTCAGAGGTCAGTATGCCGGCGACTGTAACCTGATTGTGGGCGCAACCGAGGAGCAACTCACCTTCACCTTTGACAAGTCGTCATCGTCAAAGAAAGACACGCCGACGGAGATCACCAACTCGAATTGATCGCTTAGGCACATGTTTTGACATACAGCGGCCGGGTCTCAGACTCGGCCGTTTTTTTCTTGTGTCACAGTGACGGTCAAAACTCCAGTAACTTGCCATTCTGATAAAAATCGACTCTTTTCTTATCCCCCTCAGGAGTCCACAGTATCCACTTGCCGTGCTTCTTGCCGTCGACTTGCTTGCCTACATAGAACTCCCGGTCCCATTTGTCCTTTTCGACGAAGACATCCTTGGCCGAATCGTAGTAGGTCTTGGCATGAAAGATATCATCATGAAAGAAAGTGCTATCCAGGGGTTTGAGGGTAGCGAGCAGAGCACCCTCGACATAGAACCAGATTGCCTCGAACCCACGGTGTACCCCATTAGCGAGGTCCCAATAAGGATCATACAGGATGCACTTACCATGAAGTTCACCGTCTCGGTATTGGTAGAACTTGTGAATCTTCAGATTCGGACGCCAGGTGACTTCTTTGCCATGCTTCTTCCCGGCGAGATAGGACACTTGCTCGATCTTTCTTCCAACGCTATCCCACCTTGTCCAGGTTAGAGCCTTCATATCATCCTCGTACGCACCATCGTATTCCAATTGCCCGTTCTGATACCATGAGCGATACGGCCCTTCCTTGAAAGTCCTCTCGTTGCCTCCAGTGTAGACCGTGTTATACCGTTCTCTGAGTCGACCATCCGGCCACTGCGTTTCTACGGTATCGACGATGGTCTCATCCCAGGGCATCGCAGTGGTCAATGGCAGAGCGATTGCGAGAACCACCAGAATCAGTTGTCGCATAATCATTCCTCCACTTGAGTTCCGGATCAACATAACCCAATTGCCTTCGCTTGGCTACTCTTATACAAACGCTGGCTCCAACCGCCCACTCTCGACTCCGATCAATCCCCTGCCCGACAATCAGTTACAGATTTCGCTTGCAATTGGGCGCCGAATTGTTATAATAGACGGCTGTAGTTGCCGCGAAATCCGGCGATATACAGCTTATAGGTATTGAGAAAAGAACGCTCAGTAGATAGAGGTCAGTATGGCTCATAAGAAAGGTGTCGGTTCTTCCAAGAACGGTCGCGACTCAAACGGTCAGCGACGGGGAACCAAAGTATACGGCGGCCAGGCAATCCCGGCCGGATCGATAATCGTGCGCCAGTGCGGCACGAAGATAAAACCCGGCTACAATGTCGGCATGGGCAAAGACTGCACCTTGTTCGCCAAAGTGACCGGCGTGGTCAAGTTCGAACGGGTCGGCAAGGATCGCAAGCAGGTATCCGTTTACGAGTAGGGTCCAGAACGACCTTGGTCGTCACACAAGCAATCAACCTCCGACCAGAAGGTCGGGGGTTTTTTCGTGGGCGGTGGTTACCAATAAAAACACCCACTCTGGTCAAAATGGACACTTAATGTCATTGCTAATCACCAACCGCCGTGTATATTCAACCCCGTTATTATGAACCGATTGCTGGACGATCTCAACGAAGCGCAGCGCGCGGCGGTCACCACCACTGAAGGGCCGCTTCTGATAATAGCCGGAGCCGGTTCCGGCAAGACGCGCGTGTTGACCAGACGGCTGGCTCATATACTTTATGAACGGTTGGCTGAGCCGTATCAGATTCTGGCCGTAACCTTCACTAACAAAGCGGCCGGTGAAATGCAACAGCGAGTGGCCTCGCTGCTTGGTGGTTGTATTGAGAAGCTCTCGGTGTCGACCTTTCACTCTTTTTGCGCCCGACTCCTGAGGCGTGAAGCGGGAGAACTGGGCTACGATACGTCGTTCACCATTTTTGATGACATCGATTCGGTCAGCCTGGTCAAGTCCTGCATAACCGAGCTTGGCGTGAATGTCAACCAGTTTGCGCCCAAAGCGCAACGTCGCAAAATATCCAACGCCAAAAACCAAATGACTTCGGCTGATGTCTTCGCCTCATCGGCATCGGGTTACTTTGAAGAGACCACGGCCAGAATATATCTGCTCTACGAAAAACGCCTGCGCGAATGCAACGGCATGGACTTCGACGATCTGCTGTACAACACGGTGCTGCTGCTGAAAGACAATAAGGCAGTCGGCGAGCGCTACCGGAATCGGTTCCGATATGTCATGGTCGACGAATACCAGGACACCAATCATGTCCAGTACCTGATGCTTAAACACATTATCGGAGCCCATCACAACGTCTGCGTCGTCGGCGATGAGGACCAGTCGATCTACGGCTGGCGCGGCGCCGACATTCGCAACATTCTCGATTTTGAAAAAGACTACCCCGGCGCAAAAGTAATCAAGCTGGAACAGAATTACCGGTCAACACAGACGATTTTGGGAGCTGCTTCGGCGGTTATAGCCCACAACGAAGCGCGCAAAGGGAAGACTCTGCACTCGTCAGGACAAGTGGGCGATCCGGTAAAGCTACTATACGTTGACAATGCCGAAACCGAGGCGGCCAAGATCGTGGACTACATTGATCAGGGACGTCTGGACACGCCGCTGAATGAAATGGCCGTGCTCTACCGCACAAATGCTCAGTCGCGCGCCTTTGAGGAACAACTGCGTCGGCGCAATCTTCCGTACCAGATCGTGGGTGGCATCGCCTTCTACCAGCGTAAAGAGATCAAGGATCTTTTGGCCTACTTGAAACTGATCGCAAATCCGCTCGATGACGTTTCATTCCAACGTATCATCAACTATCCCAAGCGGAGTCTCGGGGCCAAGTCGGTCGGCGTTATTATGGAGTTGGCGCGTCGGGAGAGTCGTTCCTGCTATCAGATCATTGCCAATGCGGATTCCTATCCTGAATTGGCGGCCATCTTGAGACGTCTGATGCCGTTTGTGGACCTGGTCGAACGGTTTCGCAAAAAACATCAGGAAATGCCAATCGATCTGTTTGCCCAGGAGTTGGTCGACGAACTGAAACTGATCAGTATCCTCCTGGATGAAGACAAAACTGTCGGACGGACACGCGTGGAGAATATCGAAGCCTTCATCGAAGGCGCCGCGACCTTCGCGCGCACCAACGGTCCCACAACGCTGGTCGACTATCTGGAATCGATCTCGCTGTACACCGATCTCGACGCTTACCAGGCGACTGAGGACAAAGTGACCCTGTTGACGCTGCACGCAGCCAAGGGGCTGGAATACGACAGCGTGTTTATCGTCGGTTTGGAAGATGGTCTCTTCCCGCTGCAACGAGCCATGGATGACCCCATGGAACTCGAAGAGGAGCGGCGTCTTTTCTATGTGGGCGCCACTCGCGCTCGCAAGCGGCTCTATCTTTCCACGGCCAGCAGCCGCTTTCGGTTTGGTGAGGTTATGTCGATACCCTCACGCTTTATCAAAGAGATTCCCGAAGAATTGATCGATGCGGTCAATCTAAAGACATTACCAACCCGGACTCATCGACCGACCCCCGCCCGCAGCCTATTCGGCGATTCAACCACCGACGCGGCCGTTCCGGAGGGCGTACACTACGAATGGGACAACGATCACGCGGGGCTCAGACCGGGACGGATTGTGCAACACCCGACCTTTGGTCGTGGTAAGATCGTCGGGGCTGATGGTTTCGGTGAGTCGTTGCGATTGGAGATCATGTTCACCGGTATCGGTATCAAGAAGATCATGGCCAAGTACGCCCGCCTCAAAGTCGTGGGGTGACAGGGTCAAGCCCTGTTCTTGTGGCTTCGCCACGTTGCAGAACTAACTCTAATTATCACTAACCTCACTCTGAGCGGAGTTGAAGGGTGATAAATCACTTTCTCGCGCTCCGCGGTGATAAATCACTTTCTCGCGCTCCGCGCGCCACTTCTGTCGTTCCAGCGCAGGCCGGAATCCAGTTCTTCCCCCTTCAAGCTCACCCTGAGCACCACCCACCTCACCCTGAACGGAGTCGAAGCACAACTCTGTCGTTCCAGCGCAGGCCGGAATCCACCCGGTCTTTCTTGTGCGTGGTGTACGTCCTCGTGCACCACGTGTGTTCTTTGCCGTTCAGCAGGGACCTGGCTTCACCAAAGGTGAAGGTGTGACCCTGCAGCTTATCAACGCGCAGGGTGTCAGCCCCCGCCCGTGGCGGGGGAAAGGACCTAGCGCAACTGCCAGGTCCGAGACAGCCCCTAAAGATCCCACCCGCCGCAAGGCCTCTGGGTGGGGTACCGTGTGGTGCCCAAAGTGCGGTGTGTGTTTCTTCTTCGAGTGACTCAAATAACACACCCCTAAACCGACTCTCAAGAGGGGACTTGGAAGAATGAACCTAATCGGTTCTGACACTGTCACCCTGAGCGCAGTCGAAGGGTGAATCCCTACACCGTAGGGCTCATGCTTCGACTGCGCTCAGCATGACATCGTATGGTTGCGACATGACTTGCGCGCGAAGCGTAAGAAGCCGATTTATCGGTGTCAGGTCACAATTCCGTCGGTACGGACTCAAGGCCTGACACAACAGTGCAGCGCTGAAGTTGGCGCGTCCGACGATGGACCCACCCAACTAAGAACCAAGCCTTACATCGCGGGCCACGAAAAACCCGTTTATGGGCTAAAACACACTAAACTTGAAATACTTCTTGGGGTTGGCCTCAATGTCGGTAACAAGGTTGTTGATGCGAGCCATCATGTTGACCGCTTCGATGTAGAGCGCAGTATCGGCGACCAACAGACCGAGCGATCCTTCGGCAGTGTTGATCTTGTGGATGACCGAGTCCAGTCGGGCCGAAGTTGTAGCCAGATTGTCGTACAGGGCCGGATCGTTCATTAGACGCCCCAGTGTGCCGCTGTTGGAGTCGACCCGGTCGGCCAATCCGGTGACGGCATTCGAGGTTTGCTCAATCGACGAGACAATGCGCTCCTGGTTTTTCTGCAGCGCGGCCGTCAGTTTTGTCAGGCGCGCCAGCAACGCGGTCATATCGGTGTAGAGTTTGTCGTCGGTGGACAACTTACCGAGCGTGCCATCGCCACGGTTCATACGGGCGAGGACATCATCGAGATTGCTGACCATATCGCCTGCTTCGCTGAGCGCACGTTCGCCTTCGAGAAACATCGCTTGAGCGCTGCCGGCATCTCGGGTAGGCACAATGGCGCCGTTCTCAATCGGTACTCCGCCGGGTCGGCCGGGATCAAGTTCGAGATACTTGTCACCGAGAAAACCAATGGAGCCAAGTTGCACGCGCGCGTTATCGGTTATCATGTCCCACACCGAGCTTTTCACTTTGCACGTCACTTCGACCTGTCTGAGTGAATCGATATTGACAAAGGTAACCCGACGCACATTACCGATTTCCACGCCCGACATCCAGACCGGCGAGCCCTTGACCAATCCATTGACATTGGCGAAGTAGCACAAGAAATCGCTCTTGGGATCAAAAATCGAAGTCCCGCCACCGGTGAGCGATGCCCACAAGGCGGCTGCAATCGCCACTACCAATACCGCTCCCACTTTCAGACTGCCCCACTTGGTCGACGACGATCGCTTCATCTATTGTTACCTTTAATATTCATGTTCTGTATACGCCTCTTTCGTAACAGCCGTAGCACTATATAATGTCGATTTCACACGGCGCCATCAACAAATTTCCGTTTGACCACTCCTTCCATCGAAGACCGAAAAGGCTCCAGGAATTCGACCACTTGTTGATCAGTACTCTCTCGCAACTGCTCCAGCGACCCGTCAAAAGCCACCCGACCTTTGGATATAACCACGAAGCGATCCGACACTGCAAAGGCATCGGCGATCTGATGTGTCACCACGATGGACGAGATCGAGCGCTCATGATGCAATTTGTTGATCAGGTTTATAACGTTTCGGGTAGCGTAGGGGTCCAGTCCGGTGGTCGGTTCGTCGTAGAGCATAATCTTCGGATCGGTCGACAGAAGCGCCCGGCCGATAGCTACACGACGGCGCATACCACCGGAGAGTTGGTCGGGTAGTTTGTCGATCAAGTCATCGGCATCGAGACCGACAAAACCGAGCATGGTGCGGGCTCGTTCTTCGATTTCCTCCCACGGGAGCCTGGTGTGTTCGATCAGGTAGTAGCCGATATTCTCACCGACGGTGAGCGAATCAAACAATGCGCCGTCCTGAAATACCATTCCGATTTTCTTGCGTACTTCTCGAAGCGCCTTTTGCTTCAACCGACAGATATTCTTGTGGTCGACCAGCACCTCTCCCTGATTGGGACACTCCAGACCCAGTATCAATCTCAAAACTGTAGACTTCCCCGATCCGGAAGGACCCATAATTACCACCGATTCGGAGTCCTGGATCTCAAATGTAACGTCGTTCAACACCGGCTTGTCGCCGTATGAAAAATGTACCTGCTTCAGTTCGATCATAGGTAGCCCTTTATCCAGTTGAAGACAACGCGGGTGATGAAGAAATTGACGATCAGGATCGTTATTGAGGTCCACACCACCGACCGCGTAGTGGCTTGACCAACACCCTTGGTGCCACCTTCAGCGGTGAAACCTTTGTAACAAGCCATGAAGGCAATCACCAGTGAGAATACGATCGGCTTCAGAATACCGACCAACAGATTGCCGAAAATCAATCGATCCCGCACAGTCGCCCAGTACATGGTGGAAGTGACATGGGCGACAAGGACGGCAATCATCCATCCGCCGAGCAGGGCAATGGCATCACAAATGATCGTCAGAACGGGCACCATCACTACCAGTGCGATAAGTCTCGGTACGGCCAGCTTCTTCAGGGGATCAATACCGAACGCTTCCATGGCATCGATCTGGTGGGCCGACTTCATGGCGCCGATCTCGGAAGTGATTCCGGCCGAAACACGCGCCGCAAACATCAGACCGGTCAGAACCGGACCGAGTTCACGGATAATACTGATAGCCAGGATACGTCCCAGGTAATTCTTGGCGCCAAAGTCGGCCAGTTCCATCGAAAAGGCAAAAGCAAAACCCTGCCCCGCAAATATACCGGTGAGCACCACCAGATAGAGCGATCCGACGCCGATCACGTACATCTGCTCCATCGTCTCTGTGACGTACCACCGCCTGGAGAAAAAGGCTCCGATCATTCGCAGGCTGAAGAAGAAGAGACTCTGCGTCTCGTAGGCGAAGTTACTGAGCCAGTTGTTTATCAGTCGGAAAATGGACATGTTTTCAACACTTTGGCCGTCATTGTACCGGCTATGTTCGGACAAGTCAAGGCTAAAAGGGACTATCCTTTTCCTGGAAAATTCCTATATTGAGCCCTCAAAACTGCGACCGTCTTACGTTATACATACGCCGGTTACGGCCGTTCAGTATCGTTGGACACGACATTATGTAAGGTTGATTTTGAACGATAGATCAAAGAAACGCGGACACGCCATCGCCCTGTTTTCAGGCGGATTGGACTCGGCGCTGGCCATTTTATTAATGCTCAACCAAGACATTGAGGTGACCGCTCTGACCTTCATGACCCACTTCGGTTGCGATCTGGGCGATCGCTCATCGTGTGGCTCCGATCCTTACCCGGCGGCGGAGAAGTTCGGGTTCAATGTCAAGCTGATGCACCTGGGTGAGAAGTTTGTCGACATCGTTAAGAACCCGCAATTCGGCCGGGGCAAGAACATGAATCCATGCACCGATTGCCGGGTATTGATGCTCAGCGAAGCGCGCGAGTTCATGGAGATGTCCGGCGCCGACTTTGTCGTCACCGGTGAAGTCATGGGCCAACGACCTATGTCGCAGGTCAAGGACAAACTGTTCCTCACCATCAAACACTCGGGGCTCAAGGGAAAACTGCTGAGACCGCTCTCGGCCAAACTGCTTCCGCCGACCGACGCCGAGCTGAGCGGCATGGTTGATCGGGAACAGCTCGAAGGAATCAGCGGACGGAGTCGCAAGAGACAGATGGAGCTGGCCCAGCAGTTTGGTCTTGATGACTACCCCTCACCTGCATCCGGCTGTCTGCTTACAGACGCCGCTTATTCGGGACGGCTGCGTGACTTGTTGGGGCACTCGGAGCGGATTACTTTCGACGACCTCAATCTGCTGCGAGCCGGGCGTCACTTTCGGTTGAGTCCCAGCCTGAAGATCATAGTCGGTCGCCACGAAAGTGACAACCGGGCGATCGCTTCCTGCGCCAGACCCGAACACATTCGGCTGGAAGCGGAGGAGATCGGTTCACCTGTCACATTACTAATCGGCGAGGCAAGTGAAGAGTCAATCGAAAAGGCGGCCGCAATTACAGCCCGCTACAGCTCCGCGCGCCACGAACCACAGGTCGAAGTTACCGTGACTTCCGAGCAGGGCCGGCATCGTGTCAAGGTGCAACCGGCCACCGCCGAACAGCTGGGAGCGGCGCCGGTGGGCTGATTGTGTTTTTGTATCGCCGCCCAGCCAATTATTGACAAATTGGGATATACTGGTTTTCTTGCCGGGTGATTTGCTTTTGAATTTTTCCAGCCCGGAGGAACCAACAATGCCGCAAGTACGATTTCTCGGACACTCCTGTGTCACCATTACGGAAGGGGAGCACCGACTGATAATCGATCCCTTTCTGACCGACAACCCACAAGCGACGGTGAGCGCCGATGACATCAAGGCCAACTACGTGCTCGTCACTCATGGCCACGGCGACCATGTGGGCGACAGCGTCGCTATCGCCAAGCGCAACGGCGCAACAGTGATCGCTAACTTCGAATTGGCCAACCTGATCGCAAAAGATGGCTGCGAAATCCATCCTATGCATATCGGTGGCAGATTCGACTTCGATTTCGGCAGCGTTAAACTGACTATCGCTCACCACGGCGGCGGCTATGGCGAGGATGCCTCACGCTACACCGGCCCGCCGGTTGGTTTTCTGGTGACAATAGGTGGGAAGTTGATCTACCACCCGGGTGACACCGGTCTGTTTTACGACATGAAGCTGATCGGCGACATGAACAAAATCGACCTGGCTTTTCTGCCGATTGGTGACAACTTCACGATGGGCATCGACGACGCCGCCAAGGCCGCCGAGTTCCTGCAGGCCAAAAAGGTGGTGCCATTTCACTATAGCACCTGGCCGGTAATTGAGGGCAGCCCGGATGAATTCGCGGCCAAGGTAACTTGCTCGGAGGTTGTAATCCTGAAACCGGGTGAGTCATTGGAGCTTTAGCCGTTGAATTCCCGACTGACTGCCGGAGTATACAGTTCATCGATACACCGACCGAAAACGTCAGTTCGAAAGGCGACAGGTATGAGTGAACAAGACACGGCTGACCCGATGTCATGCCCACGGTGCAGGACCTCTCTTGAGTACGTCGGCACCAAGAAATTCCACGAAGGCACCAACTGGGGATTCTTCGGAGAAATCGGCGAGTTGTTCGTCAAGAAACAGCACTTTGACGTCTATGTCTGTTCACGATGCGGACGCGTGGAGTTGTTTGTAGACGGCATTGGCGAGGAATTCCGGCCACATTAAAACGAGCCGGAGTGCGCTTGAGACTCTGTTTAACGGAGGTACGTTGTAGTGACCGAGAATTCCGAAAAACCTGAGTGGTCGTTTGACACCTGGGCCGAGACCTATGATCAAGAAATAGCAACCGGCAACAGTTTCGACCGTTACGCAGACATTTTGGCCGCTGTGGTCGAGGTTGCCAATATACGACCAGGCTCGCAGGTACTCGACATCGGCGTCGGGACCGGTAACCTGGCCCTCCTATGCGCCGAATTGGGCGCCAGGGTCGTTGGGTTGGACCCATACAAGGGCATGTTGGCCAAAGCGGAAATCAAACTGGCCGGACACTCGGACGTGCGCCTGGCCTGGTGTGAAGACCCCTTCTTGTCTTTGCCCTCCGACGATGCATCTTTCGATGCGATAGTCAGCACCTTCGCTTTTCATCATGTACTGCACGAAGAAAAACCGGCGGCAGTGCAGGAACTCAAAAGAGCGCTCAAACCAGGCGGAGTAGTTTCTATCGGCGATCTCATGTTTGAAAACGCTCAGGCTGAAACCGCCGGGCTGAAGGAGCACGACTGGTTGGATGAGACTGAGTTTTTCTCCCGAATCGACGAGTTGAGCGACATGTTTGCCGAAAACGGAATGGAACTGATTTGTCAGCAGTTCACACCCGTGGCTTGGGTCGTGCACGCCACGAGGTCGAAAGAAAGCTGAGAATAGGACCTTCACTTATGAGCAAAGACAAACCCTGGTACGAGCGGGAAGATTTCTGGGAAGACACCGAATCGCTGATATTCGGTGAGAAACGTCTCGAACAAGCATCCGACGAGATGGAACAAGTAATTGCGCTGATGAAACTCGATCCCTCGATGAAAATACTCGATATGTGTTGCGGTGTCGGCAGACACACAATCGAACTGGCCCGTCGCGGCTTTGACGTGACCGGTGTGGATCGGACACAACGGTATATTGATCGAGCTGCCGCGCAGGCGGAGAAACAACAACTCGAAATCAGGCTCGTGTGTGAAGACATGCGCAACTTCTGTGAACCGGAGAAGTTTGACGCGGCTATCAATCTGTTTACATCGTTTGGATACTTCGATGATCCGGCCGACGATAAACTGGCGGCCCTGAATATCTACAACTCTCTGAAACCGGGCGGCGTGCTGCTCATGGAAATGGGCGGCAAAGAAACCCTGGCCCGTATCTTTCAGCCAAGAGACTGGTACGAACAGGAGGATGGAACCATTATCCTCGAAGAGCGCAATACTGCCAGGGACTGGAGTTGGATGGAGAACCGTTGGATTTTACTCAAAGGGGACAAGCGCATAGAGCAACATTTCTGCCACCGTCCATACTCCGCGACTGAGTTGAAGAATCTACTTTTGGATTGCGGTTTTAGTACCGCGCAGGCGTTCGGTAGTTTGGAAGGTTCGCCATACGATCATGAAGCCAAGCGCTTGGCAGTGTTGGCTCGCAAGTAGACGGTGGGAGAGACAAGTCGGTTCACCCTTCGACTCTGCTCAGGGCGCGGTTCTTATGCGATTCAAGAATAGGCTCTGGGAGTCGACATTATAAGCATAGGAACCGGGCTCGCCATTGCGTGAAAGTTCAGTCGTTCAGGCTCTGGTTAAGAAACAACCGTAACCAGTAACATGAGTGAGGAAACCCATCATGGCATTGACTGATAACTTAGTTAAGCAGCACGCCGACCTGGTCAGGCTTGTCGAACAGATCTCAGCCCATCTTGAGGTGGACAAAGTCACCAACGAAACCGACGAAATCTCAGACCTGTTGTCCCAGTTGGCCGGTAAGCTGACCATGCATCTGGCCATGGAGGACAAATCTCTGTACCCGAAGCTGCTCGGACACCGCGATGACAAAGTCAAACAGGTGACACAAAAGTACATCGATGAAATGGGCCAGTTGGCCGAAGCGTTTCAGAATTACCTTGAGAAATGGCGCGGTGCAAGTGCCAAGCGTGACAACGCTCAGGGGTTCATCGATGACACCAAGGCAGTGTTCGGCGCCTTGGACAAGCGGATCAAGTCTGAGAACAGCGAATTGTATCCACTGGTAGAATCCTGTTAGTAGTCGGTAGCGGAAGCTCAGACCGTAGGTCGAAACCCCTGTGGTTTCGACATCACGCGCTTCGCGTGATTCCTTGGTATTGTCTTGTCTCTCCAGGAAGTCGAACCTTCGCCTTGCGTTACGTGCACGGCAGATGTCCACATCTGCCGATCCGGTCACCCTGAGCGCAGTCGAAGGGTGACAGGGAAACCTGTTTCTCGCACTTCGTGCGCTGTCATCAAACTTACAATATTGCGGCAGGTCTTGCGAATCATGCGTACCGCGTGATTTGTGTGACCTGCCGCTTTTGTTTAGCCGGTATTCATGTTGCAGGTGCAGTCAGGCGACTCGCCTGACTGTCCTTGGATAGCTCAGGGTGTCGGGCGAGGTCGCCCTACACCACTTGAAAGACGGACATTTTCGTGCACGGCAGATGTCCACATCTGCCGATCCGGTCACCCTGAGCGCAGTCGAAGGGCGACAGGGAAACCTGTTTCTCGCACTTCGCGCACTGGCCGAAGCCCTCATTACGATGTCAGAAAATTCGCTGCGAAAGAAGTGATTTATCACCTCATGCTGAGCGGAGTCGAAGCATGAACGATTAGAAAGACTCACCCTTCGACTCTGCTCAGGGTTAGATTGGCAATTATGCAGTAGGGCGCCACCGCTAAGGGGGTGCCGCCCCGCGGGGATCTACGGTACGAGCCGCCATTTAATTAACAGATGAAAAGTTGAAAGCGGGCCGCCTTACGACGACCCGCGTGTTACATTCAACGTAGGGCAGGTCTGTCCTCAGTCCTGCCGACAAAGGCGGGTTCACGCCGCGGCGCGCAGGCGAAGACGTACCCGCCCTACTTGTTTTGTTCTGTATTGGTACCCCACCCAACGGGTGGGTTTGTTTTGTCCGAAGCTACCCTTCCACCTTCGCTGATGACCAGTCCATCGCAGCCAGTTGAGAGTACAGGTTCCAGCGACGGTCCACATCCTGCTGGCCCAGTTTCAGCAGATCGCGCGCGCGCTCCGGGTGGGAACCTTTGAGCTTTCGAAAACGACCCTCGGCATAGGCATAATCTTCAAACGAAATTGACGGCGCCTTACTGTCCAGTTGCAATGGGTTCTCACCCTTGGCGATGCGGTCCGGGTGGTACCGATAGAGCAACCAGTGGCCGGACTTGACAGCGCGGTTCTCGGCTTCGAGTCCCAATGACATATTGATACCGTGGGCGATGCAGTGGCTGTAGGCGATGATGCACGATGGACCGTTGTACGCTTCGGCTTCGGCGAACGCCTTGACCGTCTGGTTGTGGCTGGCCCCGATCGCAATCTGCGCGACATAGACGGACCCATACGACATCAGCATCATGCCGAGGTCTTTCTTGGAACCCTGCTTGCCGGAGGCGGCGAATTTGGCCGTTGAGCCGCGCGGTGTCGCCTTGGACATTTGGCCGCCGGTGTTGCTGTATACTTCAGTGTCCAGCACCAACAGGTTGACATTGTCGCCGGAGGCCATGACGTGGTCGAGACCGCCGAACCCGATGTCGTAGGCCCATCCATCACCACCGATTCCCCAGACAGATTTATTGACCAGGAAATTGGCCACGTTTTGCAGGGCGGTAACGCGGTCGCTGGGGGGCAAGCCGCGCAGTTTGTCCATCAAGGCGGTAACCCGTCCGCGTTGCGATTCGATTCCTTCCTGGGAAGATTGGTCGGCGCCTGCAAGATCATCGTACATCTCGGGGATAAGTTCACGCACCATTTCAAAGGCATAGGTTTGCAGCCGGTCGGCGGTCAGACGCATGCCCATAGCGAACTCGGCACAATCTTCAAACAGCGAGTTCGACCAGGCCGGTCCCAGCCCATCGGCCCGTACCGCAAATGGTGTCGTCGGCAGATTACCGCCGTAAATCGAACTACATCCGGTGGCGTTCCCGCAGATGGCCCGGTCACCATACATTTGAGTCATTAGTTTCACATAGGGTGTCTCGCCACAGCCGGCGCAGGCGCCCGAGAACTCAAAAAGCGGTTTGACGAACTGGGAACCTTTGGTGGTGGCAACGTTGTACAGGGCCGGATCGGTCTCCGGGAGTTCGTCAACAAAGAAGGCCCAGTTCTTCGCCTCGACTTCACGCAGCGGCGCCTGCGGAGCCATGTTGATAGCTTTGCGCTCGGTCTTCTTGCCCTTGTCATCTTTGACATAGGCCGGGCAAGCGTGCACACATATCTCACACCCGGTGCAGTCTTCGGGCGCTACCTGGAGACTGTAGAACATTCCCTGGTGCGGTTTCATGGCTTCGATACTCTTGAACCCGCTGGGAGCATTATTCAGATGTTCCTTGTCGTACAGCTTGGGTCGGATGGCTGCATGCGGACAGACAATCGAACAGACGTTGCACTGGATACAGGCTTTTTCCTCCCAGACAGGTATCTCGACGGCGATATTTCGTTTTTCCCATTGTGTCGTCGCGGTGGGATAGGTGCCGTCATCGGGAAAGGCCGAGACCGGCAACTGTTCACCACGTCCGGCTATGATCTCGGCGGTGACATTGCGAACGAATTCGGGGGCATGCTCGGGCACGGTTGGCGGCATCCATAGTTTGCTGTCTGCCGTGCCGGGGTAGTCGACACTATGCAACGCATCCACAGCGCCGTCGACAGCGTCGTTGTTCATCTTGACAACCTTCTCCCCCTTGCCGGCAAAGGTCTTCCGGTTTGCATCTTTGATTGCCTGCTTCGCTTGGTCCTTGGGGAGAATCTCGGAGATCATGAAGAAAGCAGTCTGCATAATCACACTGATATGCTCACCGAGACCAAGTTCTTTGGCGAGTGAGAGAGCGTCAATTACGTAGAATGCAGCCTCTTTGTCGATTATCTGCTGCTGAACCTCGCGCGGCATTCGGTCCCAGATTTCATCGGGCCCGAACGGCGAGTTCAAGAGGAAGGTCCCACCGTCGCACAGTTTGGACAGCATATCGTATTTCTCCAGGAAGGAGAAGTTGTGACAGGCGACAAATTGTGCCGAAGTAACCAGATAGGGCTTACGAATCAGGTCCTTACCGAACCGTACATGCGAGACGGTCACGGCCCCGGCCTTCTTGGAGTCGTAAACAAAATAACCCTGGGCGAAGTTGTCGGTGTTTTCGCCGATGATCTTAATCGAATTCTTGTTGGCGCTTACAGTGCCGTCGGAACCGAGACCGTAAAACATTCCGCGGAAGTTCTCACCCTCAAGATCGAACGAAGTATCCAGAGCAAGTGAAGTCCGAGTGACATCGTCATTGATACCAACGGTGAAGTGGTTCTTGGGTGTATCACTCTTCAGGTTGTCGAACACCGCCTTGGCCATGGGAAGATTGAATTCCGCCGATCCGAGTCCGTAGCGACCGCCGATCACCAACGGACGGGTCTTTGGACGCGGCCAGTCGTTGTCGTATGCTTCGCTTAGCGCCGACTGCACATCGGTGTACATTGGTTCACCGACCGCGCCCGGCTCTTTGGTGCGGTCGAGGACGGCGATCTTAGTGACCGTGGACGGTAGTGCGGCGGCAAATGCCTCGGCCGAAAACGGTCGGTACAACCTCACTTTGAGCACACCCACGCGTTCATCACGCTCCATGAGTTCCTCGACGGTCTCGTGCACGACTTCAGCGCCGGTGCCCATGACAACGACTAGATGCTCGGCCTCGGGATGTCCTATATAGTCAAAGAGATGATACTGGCGACCTACACCGGCTGCAAATTTGTCCATCTGTTCCTGGACGATCTCCGGCGTCGCTTCATAGTACTTATTGATCGTCTCACGCGACTGGAAGAAGACGTCCGGGTTTTGCGCTGTACCTTTAATAGTAGGATTGTCCGGTGACAGAGCGCGCAAGCGGTGTTGGGTAATCAGGTCTTCCGGCAGCAGGTCACGCATATCCTCGAAAGTTATCTGCTGGACTTTCTGTACCTCGTGTGAGGTCCGAAAGCCGTCAAAGAAATGCACGAACGGCACCCGACTCTTAAGGGCCACAGCTTGCGAAATCAAGGCGAGGTCCATCACCTCCTGCACCGAGCCGGAGGCGATCAAACCGAATCCGGTGGTACGGGTGGACATGACATCGGAGTGGTCACCGAAAATCGACAGCGCATGGCTGGCCACGGCGCGCGCCGTAACATGGAACACTGTCGGCGTAAGTTCACCTGCGATCTTGAACATATTCGGTATCATCAGCAAGAGACCCTGCGACGCGGTGAAGGTGGTGGTAAGCGCGCCGGTGGTCAGAGCACCGTGCACGGCGCCGGCCGCACCTGCTTCAGATTGCATCTCGACCACGTTGGGTACACTGCCCCAGATGTTCTTCTCCCCCCGAGCCGACTTCTCGTCGGCTTCCTCGCCCATGTTTGATGAAGGGGTTATGGGATAAATGGCTATCACTTCATTCGTGGCGTGTGCTACATACGCGGCCGCCGTGTTGCCGTCGATTGTCACCATCTTGCGTCGGAGCGTATTATTCGTCACAGTCTCTTGCTCTATAGTCTGAACGTTCTCGTCGGTCATTGGAAGCTTCCCGTCTTGTCTTCGTAAAACTTGTTGTCCATTTATTATCGGCTGGTTAGTCCGGTTTTGAGATTGTAATCTCTCTTTGTGCCTGGTACTTGCCGGCTTTGTCACGATACGAGTTTATGCACTCCTCTGCTGCCTCCAGGAACACCAGTTGGGCGATTCCCTGATTGGCATAAACACGGGCCGGAACCGGTGCACTGTTGGTGAGACTGATCGTGGCGTAGCCCTCCCACTCCGGCTCGAATGGAGTGACATTGACTATGACACCCATCCGGGCATAAGTCGATTTGCCGAAGCAGATAGTGAGGATATCGCGTGGAATCTTGAAGTACTCAATAGTGCGCCCCAGAACGAATGAGTTGGGCTCAATCAAAATCGAGTCTGCCTTAATATCTCTGTAATCTTCCGGTCGGATTCCAGCCGGGTCAAGCTCCTTGATATTGGCAGCGTCGAGGATTTTGAACTCGTTGGATAAACGAAAATCATATCCATAAGAAGATGTACCAAAACTGATACCGGTACGCACCTGAGATGCAGCAAACGGCTTGATCATCTCATGTTCACGCACCATATCTATGATCCATCGATCCGGTTTTACGGGCATGGTTGCAACTTTCTCTTTCAACCGTTCTTTACCAGCCCGGAAGATACGGAGCAAACCGACAGATGTAAACTAAATACGTCTAATTGGCTACTTTCACCCCCGGCTCGACCTGCTTGGCCCGTTCCATCGCCACCAGGTCCTCCAAAGTGTGACCGGTGAAAACATCAAGCATCTGCTTCTCGGCGGTGGCCAACAAGTCGCGCATAGCACATTGAGATGCACGCGGACAGCTGTCGGGATCCGGAATACACTTCGTCAGGTGATATGGTCCCTGAATCGATTCAAGGACATCCTTGACGGTAATATCACAAGGCGACTTGGCCAATGTGAACCCACCCCGAACGCCTCGATGCGATCTTAGAATACCGGACCGCGAAAGGGCCTGGAAAATCTTCGCCAGAAACTTCTCAGGTATTTCTCTGGCTTCAGAAATCTCAGAAAGAGGTGTAACCTTGCCCTGACCCTTGTCGGCCAGATGCAACACCCCTTGCATCCCGTATTCCTCAGCTTTTGTAAACTGCATAACGACCTTTCTGCAAACTGCGCCGTCGATCATTAACAAGCCGGTTAAACACGGCCTGTAATGACTGTTTTTAACTTCGCCGACAATATACTCCAAATTGACCGTCCGTCAATAGGAATTCGTGACTTTTTTCACAAAATATCACTTTTTTTTTGATAAGAATATGCTGATAATAAAAGGTCTCTTGCGTTTTGTTTTAAGTTTAGTTATTGTAATAGCATGAGTTACAAAACAGATTGCTGCCATGGTTGAGAAAAACGGAACAAGCACCGGATTAAAGATTGTCTATACCGGCCAGGGTAAAGGGAAAACCACGGCTGCCTTGGGTATGTGCGTCAGAGCCGTTGGGTATAGATGGAAAATCTGTTTGATCCAGTTTGTCAAAGGCAGCTGGAAATATGGTGAATTGGAGGGGCTGAAACGCCTCGAACCAAATCTGCAGCTACATGTCGTCGGCGAGGGGTTTGTCGGCATTGTAGATGATGACAAGGACATTGAGGTACACAAAAAGGCAGCGGCTGATGGATTAGCATTGGCCACTGACAAGATCAAGTCAGGCGACTTTCAACTGGTCATCCTGGACGAGCTAAACGTTGCCTTGAAACTGGGGTTGGTCACCGACGATCAGGTTCGCGAGTTACTATCGGCATGTCCTGACAGGCAGCACCTCGTGATCACCGGACGCGACGCGCCTCAGTGGTTGATCGATCAAGCCGACCTGGTCACCGAAATGACTGAAATCAAACATCCGTTTCAGGACGGCATCCCAGCACAAAAAGGTATTGATTGGTGAGAGTCGGTGTAACCGGCTCCACTGGTTCTCTCGGTGGTCATTTGATCAAAAGGCTGCTGGCCGAGGGAAACAAGATCAGGGCATGGGTTCATCGCAACAACCCTGAGCCGACGTCCGACTCTCAAAAAGTCGCTTTGACTGGCTCTGTCGGCGACATCGATAGTCTGACTTCGGACCCGCCACTGTAGCCATTCTTGTAGGGCGGGTCCGTCTTCGAACCCGCCATCTTGAATGGCCAATCACTCTCCATATACATCATTATCTGCGCTCACGCCTCCCTCTCCCCAATCGGCATCGTAATGACCCGCACGCCGAAATCCATGGAATGAAGAAAACCGCCACTGTTTCGTAGAACCAACCAAACCATGCTTCACGGGATTGATATGAACGTAATCCACATGGCGAGCCATATCTTCTTCCGACCTAATAATGTGATCCCAATATCTATGCTGCCATATTCCGCCATCAGCCTTGGACAGTCGACGCCATTGAAGTGCGAATGAGAGTTTGATGCGCTGCACGATCGCAGAGATATCTCCATCGGGACTGTCGATGATAGCATGAAAATGATCAGGAAGGACTACCCAGGCAACTACGGTGAAACGGGATTTGCGTTTTGCTTTCCTTACAGCACGAAATAGCAGACCGACGTGTCTATCGAGCACAGGCTGCCTATTGGCTGTTACACATGTTATGAAGCAGCATTGACCCGGTTCATAGTATCGCAGCAGTTTTGACATACTGACAAGATAGGGTCTGACCCTGACAGAACATGTCAGTCATTCTCTGAGTGAGCGGGAGAAAGTAGGGCGGGTCCTACGTCAAAGATTCCAATGTAGGGCGGTTCTGTATGGTCTTGTGCTGGGCTAAAGTAGGGCGGGTCCGTCTCAAAAAACCGCTATTGGATTACCTCTTCATGTAGGGCGGGTCCGTCTTCGAACCCGCCATTAAACACTGTCGCGTTACGTTCCCTGATCAATTGTCGGCGTTAAGCAAATCAACTCGTTGCTGGATGTACCGTGCAATATCAGCCGGGTTATGATCTCGGCCGTCAATGTATCCATCGGTTTTTAACACTCCATCGACATGGCCGTCATCCATTCTGACGTACATGACCCTTTTGTTCTCGCGTTCCATTATGATCTCTTTGATTGCCCGGAATTCGATGCCACACCACTCTTTATTTTGAAAATCGCTACACAAGAAAGCCACGACCAGCTTGGAACGGTTACGATAAATGTCTTGTAGCAAATCATCAAGAGACGGCATGGCAAGTTGTGAGGTGAAGTTCTGGTCGTAGAAGCATGAATCTGGTCCGATTATGCTCTCAAGCTCGACGGCCACACTTCTCACGAATTCGCGTATTTCACCGGGGAACGACAAGGCTACATCGAATTCTTGTTTTGTTATATCAACCGCCTTGGTTGCGGTGCGTGCCCAGGGTGGCAATATGATGTCTCTTGATCGCAACTCAGTGGCAAGGTCTATGTCTTTGACGGCCCAATGTGTCCTATTCATTTCCCAATTGAGAATGTCGAGTTCAAAGGCCAAATTCTTCTCTAGATCCCATCCGGTGAGGAACTTGTCCAATTCTTCAGTTTCATATTCAATCTTAGCCTTCCCTTGGCGTTTGGTTAGGTCGCGTAGGCGGCCAAACTTCGGTGCTTTGTTACACGAAGACTCGTAAGCAAATATACAGGGAAGGCGTAGCAGTTCAATAATGTCTCCGGCGGTCAAGTCACCGTATCGTGCGGTAATTGCTGCGTCGGTGTACTCGCATAAACATCTATTCAGCTCAAGAAAGTACGGTTCACTCTCCCAGTCTTCTTTGTGTCCAGAAACGAAAAGGTTGTACATTGACGAGTGTCTTCCTATATCTCCTGCCGTATCGCCCGAAGGCCAGCTTCCGCCAGTCCCTGGAAAAGTAGTCTGACGTCTGCCATTCTTTCGTCTGGCTCCTTTGTTGGGACACATGATAACACAAATCTAGGCTCTAAGAAAGCAAAAGCGGCGGGTTCGAAGACGGACCCGCCCTACAGGAGACAGAAACCGTGCCGATTACCACCAGATTGCGCCTGCACGTCGGCTTGTAAAAGGACCAGACAATGACTACCAAAGCAAAACAGACCGCCGCAAGTATCACCGCCCTACGTGCAAGACTCAGATTCAATACTACATCCGTTGAGCAAACTTAAAAAGGGCACAAACGAACCCATTTGCACAGACAGGGCGCCACAGAAAAACTTTTTTCCGGAAAACAAACCCATTTCACTCAACCTGACAGGGAGCAGGCGCAAAGCGCAAAAGGCCATTTATGGCCCGGAAAAGCTTGAGTTTTTCGAAATCCACAATATCATTAGACTCACTGGCGGGTGATGAACCGTGAACTTCTGACTACCCCCACCGTTGATATAGCTATGATACGGTGTGGCGGGTTCGAAGACGGACCCGCCCTACAAGTCGGCTGGCGGGTTCGAAGACGGACCCGCCCTACAAGTCGGCTGGCGGGTTCGAAGACGGACCCGCCCAAGAAAAGATGGATCCCGGATCAAGTCCGGGATGACAGAACGCGCGAAGCGCGAAAAAGTGGCTTGCCACTGGCGGGTTCGAAGACGGACCCGCCGTACGAAGACGAAAGATGGTTTGGAAAGATACATGAGGATTTGACGATGGCCGAAGAGAAGAACTACGATATAGTAATCGTCGGTGGCGGACCGGGTGGATTGACGGCCGGATTGTATGGCGCACGAGCCATGCGCAAAACAATCGTATTGGAGAAAGGTATGCCCGGCGGACAGATTGCCAACACCGAAGAAGTCGAAGACTATCCCGGCTTCGAACATATCTCGGGCTTCGAGTTGGCCACCAAAATGTCCAACCATGCTCAGAAGTTCGGATTGGAAATGGTCACCGAAGATGTGGAAGAAGTGTATGTCGACGGCACAGATCGTGTCGCCCGATGTTCCTCCGGCATGCTTTACCGGGCCAAGGCTATAATTCTCTCGACCGGTGGCTCGCCGGTTCTGCTGGGTGTGCCCGGTGAATCGGAGTACACCGGCAAGGGAGTGTCATATTGCGCTATCTGCGATGGTGCCTTCTTTCGCAACCAGGTCATCGCCGTTGTCGGTGGTGGTGACGCAGCGGTGGAAGAAGCCGGGTTCCTCACCAAGTTCGGATCGAAGGTCTACGTGATCCACCGTCGCAATGAGTTGAGAGCAGCCAAGATCGTCCAGAAACGGGCCTTCGCCAATGAGAAACTCGAATTCATCTGGGATACAATCGTTGAATCGATCAACGGCAGCGACAAGCAGGTTACCAATCTCTCTCTGAAAAACGTCAAAACCGGCGAGAAATCTACGTTAGAAGTCGGTGCCTGTTTTCCCTTCCTCGGATTTGTGCCTAACAGCAACATAACCCGCGAAGCATTGCGCAAGGATCAGGGTGGGTATATCATCACCGACCACAAGATGGAGACATCGATCAAAGGTGTGTTTGCTTGCGGCGACGTGCGTTCACAACTGGTGCGTCAGATTACCAACGCGGTCGGCGACGGCACGACCGCCGCCGTCGCGGCCGAGAAGTACATCGAAGAGATGGAAGACCACGGATAGGTATCCCGACCCCACATTCTCTGTCACCCCACTTTATTCTGTCACCCCCGCGCAGGCGGGGGTCCATCTTCAGGTACAACCACAGAACATTCGTGGGCGGCAGACGCCCTCGTCTGCCCCCTGACAACCTGACGCACGAAGTGACATGCCACTTCTTCGCTGGGGAGGATAAGGCAAACCAATGAATCACGCGAAGCGCGACAAAGTGATTCATCACCGCGCTCCGCGTGATGTCGAAACCACAGGGGTTTCGACCTACGGTGTTCGGGATTCATGCTTCGACTCCGCTCAGCATGAGGTGGTTGCAGACGAGAACCTTCTGACCTCACTCTGAGCGACGGGTGGCACCCTCAAACCCGGTTTGGGGGTGAGGCTTCTTGAACCCGCCCCAAACAAGGTTTGAGACGGCCACCACAACACAACTGGCACAACGTCCACAAAAAAAGCCCGCCGGTGAAAACCGACGGGCTATAGTCATCGTGACAGGATAGAATCTGTCGAAACGGTAATCTCAGATCAGTCGCAGTGCAAAGTCCCGAGGAGACCGTTGTTGTAATCGTCGAGCGTCGACTTCAAATCGTTGACCTCGTCTTTCTGATCCTTGGTCAGCGACTTCCAGTCCATGTAATCGTAATCGGCCAGGAAAGCGTCGGCGGCTGCGATCTCAGAATCAACCGGACTGGAGGCACCGGCGGCCACATTCAACTTGGCTCCCAATAGCTGCGCGTACAGCTTGGTGATACCGTTGGAGGCCTTACCGTAGACGTCCTGATTAAGATAGTCGACAGCGTCCTGAGCGGTGGCTACGGTTCTGGTCTTGGTACCACCGGCATCGCCGAGCAAGATCGGCAGGTACTGCGAGACTTCATCATCCTGCGGGCCGAAACCGGCGTGCGTCTTCCAGAATCCGATTGTCCGGGTGCAACCGTCCGGCGGCGGAGGCGGAGGCTCGGTCGGAATTTCGAAACGAACTAATGCCTGCTTCTCCAGTTCGGTTTCACTGCTATGGCCCGAGCGAATGACATGCACGGCGCCGAAGTTATCATCCGGGTTGAGTTCCCAGATGTATGAGTCGGCAATCGACTCAAACGTTTCGCAGACGAGATCACCTTCGAAGTAGTAGCAAACTTCGAGATAGGGAGCCACGCTGCCATAGTCACGGCTGAACCAGATCGAGCGCGGCCAGGTGAAGCCTTGCTCCAGCAGGAAGCCATAGTTCGGATAGGTGCCGTCAAGCCAGGCCTGGACCAGCGAGGTAGCATCGGTGGACACCCATCCCTCAGCGTCGACCAGGAAGGAGCTTTCGATTGCGCCATCGTAAGCGCCACCGAAGTTGCCCCATGTGACGGTCATCTCGTCCCAATCAGCGGTAATCCGGTGAGTGTTGACGGTCTGGTCGGAAAGCTGCCAGACATACAGGTTCAGGGTTGCAGATTCGATCACAGTCCCCTCAGGAATTGCCAAACCCAACAATCCTACCGGACCGTTGATCTGTGTACCTTCGTCGTCGCCACAACCGGCCACCATCAGAGCCAGGGCTGCCACGGCCACGGTGAGAAAAAGTTTTTTGGTCACTACTACCTCCTTAAGGTAATTCAACACTTCGTTTGGTTTCTACTTTTTGGGCTCTTGGTTCGCTGCCCCCCTCACCGATGAGCACGGGACATTCAACAAAGAGATAAACCCTGTTTCTTCAACGAATGAAACCTACGCAAAAACCGTGCGAATTCGAGGCTGGTTCACAAATGACCAGATGACTTTTTTTTGCTCCAAAAAACGCCGTGCATCGGGCGTTTACGGCACTGTGACCGATCCTTTGGGAAACCGTTAGGTGCCAAAGTAAGAACTTGGCTTTACTGATATGCATGCGGTTGCAGGATTGTCGGTCGGTAAGCACTATCGAACCATGCCTAACAAGAATAAGCCCGCCGGTGAAAACCGACGGGCTGTATCATTCAATGTCAAACGGTAGACTTAATCAGAAGAGCTAAATCAGTCCAACGGACAGAGTCGGCCACCGGTTCTGCTGTAGCCGTCGAGGATCTCAAAGTCACCGGCGACCATGCCAATGTAGATCGGCTGTGAGCAACTGGTGTGGATCAATGTATGGTACTCTCCGTCCACATACAGATATATTTCCGGACTCAGAGTTCCCTGCTTGTCTGCGCCGACAAAGTTGATGCTGCCACCAGGAAGAACCTGACCGGAGAAGACGAGGCCACCCAGATCACCTTTTTTGCCTTTCATAAAGACTTCAACCGTGGCTTCGGCGGCACCGGAATAAGCCAGTGTCAACTCCGAGATCTTGCCTTCGCAAGGGCCGCAGTCGTCGGGCGGCTCCACGGGCAGATCAAATTGGATCACTGATTGCTTTTCCAAATCGGTGGCCAACTGCCAACCGGTGCGCAGGGTTTCACTGCCGCCGTAGTTGTCATCGGGAGCGCCTTCCCAGAATTCAGCGTCGGCGATGGCAGGAAGCTGTTCGCAGACTTCCACTCCGCCCTCCATATAACAAACCTCGAGGAAGGGATCCATGTCGCCGTTATGCTCGCGGCTGAGAAAGATCGAGCGCGGATAGGTTGTTCCCTGCTCAAGCAGGAATCCGTAGTTGGCGTAGTTGCCGTCAAGCCAGTCTTGCACCAGCGCTGTAACGTCGGTGGATGTCCAGCCTACTGCCGCCACTGGGATGGACCCGTCGATGGCCGCTGCATACGAACCACCGAAGTTGTTCCAGGTGATAGTCATCTCTTCCCAGTAATCGGTGACCCGATGAACATTGACGGTCTGGTTTGAAACCTGCCAGACATAGAGATTCAGCGTGGCTGATGTCAGCACCGCTCCGGGCGGGATGGCCGAACTAAGCATTCCGGCCGGTCCACCAAACGGTGTCCGGGTGCCTTCGTCGTCGCCACAACCGGCCACCAACAGGGCCAACGCGGCCACCATCAGGGTGAGAGTAAGTTTTTTGATCACTACTTTACCTCCTTGGGGTTGTTTAAAACTTCGCTTGGTTTCTTCGTCTTGGGCACCTCAGTAGCTGCCCGCCTCGCCGACGAGCACGGGACAGTTGACATAGAGATACACCCTGTCTGCTCAAGGATAGAAGACGACGCAAAAACTGTGCGAGATTGAGACAGATTCGTCTTCGGCCAGGTTCTTTTTTCACTTCGGGAATGTGGCTCATACCAAGCGTTTACGGCGTACCACAGGCCCTTTCGATTGCCGGCTGGCGGGCTAATGGGGAGTGCTGCCGCCCACTATGCATGGGGTTGCAGTTTATGTTCACGGGTTTGACCAATTGGCAGGCCAAATCATGGTGTCTGTTCACCGGCTCAAGATAAAGGCCAACAGAAGCTGTTGAGTCATCGTCTTGTAACTGAGCTACCCAAACGCCAACAGCGTGTTGATAGGGCGGCATGTCCTTTGCTGTTTTGGAGGGCATAAGTTATATTGACCCGATGATCTAAACGAAAATCGGGAGTGGTGCGCGCTGGTTTACCAGCCACCTGACGTTAGAGTCGGGCATCCCCCCTCCGCCACTCCCGTTTTTTTGTGCCATTTTTGCACGGTAACAGCCGTTCATAACTGCCCACCCACTGCCGATAAACCAATGATAAGTGAACTTTGTGTCGAGGAATTCGCTTTTGAACAAGTGGCTGTTTCGTCCGTTTCGACCGGCTCTGCTCTCCAGATTGGGCCATATTATTGTCGTGCAGGTGATCTTCGTTTTTGCCGCCTTTGCGCTGATACTGTTTTTCCCCCACAGGGAGGCCTCTGTTGATTTCAGCACGGTAGAACGTGGTTTTCGTTCTCTGGCGCAAGACGTGGCGGAATATCTTGTCACCGCTACGCCCAGTTCCGGGACCATTCAGAGCGATCCCCTCATTGACGAATCTCTCAGCCGACTGGTTCAGTCTCAGACCAACATCATGAAATCGTCGATCTATCTTCTGGAGATGGATGGAGGGACTGCTCGCGTGTTTGATTACACTTCGGGCTCCAGTCATCAAGCGGGCCCCACCGACGACTCTGATCTTGGTGTTGTAGCAGAACCTATACTGCGCAACATGACCGAAAAACACGCGATCGGCCGGCTGGTCCCGATAAGTCTGAGCACAGACCGGCTTGTCTACGCATATTGTTTCGAGTTGGGTGACCAACGTCGGGCCGTAATGGTGGCCGCGCTTCGCCAGGAGTTGCTGGTCTCCAATCGGGATACTGTTCTGTACGGGTTGCTGCTTTTGTTTCTCGGATCGATCCTTGTGTCACTGCTGACAGTTTATCTGATTTCGCAACGTTTCAGAGGACCTCTAAAAAGACTGGAACATGGTCTTGCCAAGACGGCCGCGGGAGAGCTCTTCTACCTGCTTGAGGAGGGTGGTGATGCTGAAGTCAATCGGTTGGTGGCGTCGTTCAATCAGATGTCCAAAACGCTGTGGAAGAACCATCAGGCGCTCAAGCGTTACAACCAGCTACTCAAAGATGCATACTTTACCCAGACCGAATCGCAGGTCTTTCTCGCCACCTTGATCGACTGCTCCCCCTGTTGTGTGGTGGCAGCCACCTCAGAAGGGGAGGTGGTGATTTTCAACCGCAAAGCCGGCGAAGTTTTCGGATATGAGAACGGGCAAGCGCTCGGCCTGACAATAAACGAATTGTTTGCCACCTCGCGTGATAATGGAGGCATTGATACTTCCGGGCCAACATCTGAAACTTCCGGCGAAGTCGTTTGTCAACGCCAGGATGGTTCAATGTTCCCGGCCTATCTGGTTGTCTCGAAAGTCTCGGCTGAGACAGATCGCCTTCCGGTTCATCTTTTCATATTCCTGGACATTTCAGAGAGTAAGAACTTCCAGGAAATGATGGTCAGCATCGACCGTTACTACACGCGCGGTGAGATGGCCGGCGATATCGCTCACGAGATCAACAACTACCTGGCCGTGTTGGGTGGGAATATCGAACTGATGCCTTTGTTCCTAAAACGGGGTGACCAGGAGAAGATAAATAAGAAACTGGAATTGATGAAGACTACTGTGGACAAAATTGCCCGTTTCTCCGATGGTCTGATGGACATAAATCAGGGCGAGTCGAGATTCGAACCGGCTGATCTTAACCAGCTAACCCAAAACATAATGGCTTTCCTGATGCCGCAGAATCGCTTTGACGGCGTCCACATCAGTACTGATCTATCCTCCGAGTTGCCGCTGGTGCAACTGGACCCAAACCAGATTCAACAGACCCTGGTCAACCTGATCCAGAATGCCGCCGACGCCTTGGCTGACTGTCCCGATAACCGCCGGATTGTGGTGCGCACCGAGCTTTCAGATGATAAGAGCCACGCCCGGGTTGTGGTCTCAGACAATGGACCGGGTGTGGATAGCGAACATGAAGGATCGCTGTTTGAAAAACGGTTCACCACCAAGCGCAAAGGACATGGTTACGGCCTCGTGACCTGCAAGAGAATCATCGATGCGCACAACGGCAACCTCCGCTATCAGCGAACCGACACGACAGAGTTTTTATTTGATCTGCCCATCAAGCACGCCAAGACGGAGAGCGAGATTTCGTCCGAACCCGCTGCGACCGAAGTGGCTTGCCGACCCGTCTAACTTTTAGTTGCCGCGACCTGAGTCCACGACTACATTGATCTTATGCCAGGTAGTCGCGCGAACAGTCCCACCGGGAGGGATCCCCGTTTTCTTGCGACGCTTCTGCTGGTTCTTGCCCTGGTAATAGTACTTGTCACCTGGATTGGTATTCGTGAGAATCGTTTGGACAGTCTGCAACTGTTGAGGATGCAGGGCGGCGCCTTTACCGAGGCACTGGCCCAGGCGGCGGAGAGCGCTATGGCCTCTGAGTCCTTTGTCGATTACCTGATCCACCTGCGATATGCCGAGGTGGTGCGCAATGTCACCCGCCACGACCTGGCAAACGTGTCCGATCAACAGTTGGTACGAACGGCTGTTGAACATGATCTGTTTGGGCTGTTTGTTCTCGATTCTACGGCGACCCTCACCACAGGTGGCGTAACTCGCGGTCCGGCCTCGGGTCCGCCTCAGTTTGTATTCGACGAAGCGGCGCAGCTTTTGTCACAACCAGAGCACAGGTATGTCCTCTTGCTCGACGAAGGGGACGATCCGGGGGAGATCATACATTACTATCTGGAACTCACCAACGACCTGCGCTGGGTGGTCGTGCTGGCCGCCGATGCATCATACTATATCGAAGCTCTGAGGGAAACGCAGATCGGATACCTGACCCAGAACATGGCTCGGGAAGAGGGCGTCGAGTATATCATATACCAATCGACCGAGGGAATCATCTTTTCCTCACGCAAGACCGGCCAGTTACTGGCTATTGAGAGTGACCCTTTTCTGACCGAGTCGCTCGACAGCGACAGTATCCGGTACCGCACCTACGAGTTCCAGCAAAGGCAGGTGCTCGAACTGGTGCGTCCGTTCGCTTCGGAGGATTACCCCTTCGGTCTCTTGCGCGTCGGAATCTCTCTGGAGGGATACAATACGGTGTCACGCAGTTTCGACAGATTGATGCTCTCGCTGGCCGCCGTGATGTTCGGGTTGATCCTGGTCGGACTGTTGTACTTGAGAAGCCGACGTAAACGAAGAGAGTTGTCCGAACGGTACAGCCGTATCAAAACAACCACCGATAGGATCTTTGATGAAATGCGAACGGGGGTGGCAGTAGTTGACCACCACGGTATTGTGACACTCGTCAACGCTGCTTTTGAGAGTGTCTTCGGTGTTTCAAACATGCTGGGTCGGCAGTTCTCCAGCGTAGTATCCGAACCGCAACTTGATCATGCAACAACCGGATCGGGTCGGGGAACTTCGACTGAAACCGAAATCATGATCGAACGCAAAGGCGCCGCCGTGCATCTACTGGCAGCCACATCGGCCCTGCAGTTTGACGGTGCAGAAACGGCCGGGACGGTTATAGTTGTATACGACGTCACGCGGCTGAAACAGTTTGAACGTGAAGCGGTCCGTCGTGAACGGTTGTCGGAAATGGGACACCTGGCGGCCGGAGTGGCCCATGAGATCCGAAATCCGCTCAACACCATCTCTATCGCCGCCCAACGACTGGCTGGGGAGTTCACACCCGAGCAGAATCAGCAAGAGTACTCAGGCATGACTTCGCAGATCAAAGAGGAAGCGACACGTCTCAATGAAATCATAACACGTTTTCTGGCGCTGGCTCGTGAAGAGAAAAAGAGATTTCAGCCGATTGCGCTCGATAGTTTCATCGAAGAGTTCGTGCATTTCATCACACCGGAAGCAGAACAGTTGGGCATTGAGTTGTCTGTTGATTTGGTGTCCGGATGTACAATCCAGGCGGATGACGGCAACCTGAAACAGGTCTTCACCAACCTGTTCAACAACGCGAAGGAAGCACTGAACAAGCAGCCCGGCCATGTCCGGATAAGGACGGAATCTACAAAAGACAAAGTACAGATTCTTCTGGCCGACAGTGGACCTGGAATCAAAGAGTCTATACGAGAAAAAGTATTTGCTCCTTACTTCACGACCAAGGATGCCGGTACCGGGCTGGGCCTTCCGACTGTACACAAAATCATCTCGGAGATGGGCGGCGAAATCACCATCGCAGACTCCGACCTCGGCGGCGCGGAGTTTGTGATTACATTGCCGGTACAAAAGTAGGGGAGGACTGTCCGCAGAGTTGTAGCAAAGGTAGTGTTGAAAAAGCTCCTTCTGAGTTGCGGTGGGTCCTGCGTATTCGCGCCAGCGAATCCGTGTGACCCGCCGGCGAGGTTCTTGTAGATTCGAAAGGTCAGGTCTACGGTAGTATCGATCGGGGTTCCGTGACTATCGGTCACCCGCCCCTGGTAGCTGTTGTGCCCGGCACTGAGGCCTGGGCGGCCGATGTCACAAGTATCACAAGACAAAACAGTTTTCGCATTGGGATTCCTCTCGTCAGTTTATCTAATGGCCACTCGAATTGTAGTCGTATGGGTCAGGGCTTATATGGTTCGCTCTGAGTTCATACCGGTAAGGAACTTCCAGGCTGTCTACGCCTTCGTACTCTATCGGAGATGTATCTGCCCACATAATAGCACAAAAGCGGATTTCGTCAATAGGCAGTTACCCTTTGGACGTCACGACATACAAGTCTTCGGACCCGGTCACGAATCTAGCAGGCGATGCCGGCCCGCGCGACTCAAACGTCACGCGGGCGCGTGAACAAGTCAGGACTATGGACAAGCCGCGGGCGCCGGTCCGCCGGTGAACATGTAATCTACCAAGTACACCAGATCGACAATGTCGATATCCGTCAAGCTCTCGCTGGGAGGAGTGGCGCAGCAAGAACCGTCGACATTGGCTTCTTTCACACAGAGCGGCGGATCGCCCTCGGAGAACATGAAGTCCACCAATGTGACCAGGTCGCTGATGTCGATGTTGCCCCGAGTATCTCCGCCTGCATTTCCTCGCATGCCCTCGCAGCAGCTTCTCACCTGCCCCACGGTCAGTTCATAGATCTGGTTGTATCCTTGCGGGTAGACCGAAGTCGTGTCGGTATCCAGCATGTACTGAATTCGAACGACACCGGTGGGGTCGACGGCCAGATCGCCCGGGTAGGTGTCGATCGTGTCACTGGTAAGAGTCACTGGAGCTATCCAGCCAAGAGCCAGGTTATCGAAGTTGAGTTGGGTGAATCTGATTTCTCCATCGTACAGCACACCGTCATCGCGCTCGAAACCTACGAACGCCATCAGCACCTGGTTGCCAAGCATTGTTAACTTAGGCGTTGTTCCATACCCGGTACTATCGACTACACCAATCGTATCAACGGACCAGCCGGAGGTCGTTCCGACCGAGGCTGCGATTCGCGTGTTGTCGCCAAAGACGACCGAATCGACTATGGCGCCAACGCTGTCGTACTGGTATCCCCAGAATTCGTAAGCCACCACCACCGATTGATCGACGGGGCTTAAAGCAATACTTGGATTGAGCGGACCGCGAGCGGTGAGAAAGGCGTAGTTACTTCCCGACGGGATACCGGAGCTGCTGATGGAGGTCACCAGAAGTTCGCGAGTGCTGGGGCTGCTCACACCGTCCTGAGGTGCGGGGTCGTGCACCCAGACGATAACCGCCTCACCTGACCAGTCATAAAAATCCACCGTGGGTTGGGCATTGTAGCCGTCCTGATTGGGCAATTCCCCCATTGTCCATCCGGCGCCATTGTTGTAGGCATAGGCGATACGCTGATTGGTCGGATCGTAGGAGGTGCCTGTGTTGTAGCTCCAGACGGCGCAGAGACGGCCGTTCGAACTCGCGATGGCAGGCGCGGCGTCGGCATACCCGTCCGACGTTAGCCGCTCCGGCGGCTGCCATCCGGTGACATGGTTGTATCTGGCGGTGAATATCTCGTGTTCCCTGGCGATGTTATATAGACTGTCCAGAAGAACGCTGTCAGGTGCAATTGGATTCACGTTTTCCGCCCAGACAGCAACGAAAGAACTGTCGCCGTGGGCGGTAACGTCGGGGTGGACCTTCGGTCGGCCGGAGGATGTTAACGCCACCGGCGTGCTCCAGGACGAGCCGGGGTCAAGTTCGGAAAAGTAGATTTCCTGATCTTCGAAACCTTCTGTGCGCACGAAGACGGCCATTGTCTTCAAGGCATTCGAGGCCAGCGCCGGTGGTCCGTAATAGTTGTCGTCCTCGACGTTGGTGAGTGATAGGCCGGCAGTAGCGCCGGTGAGGAAATCATCGATGTATAGCTTCCCCCCGGGGCAACTGTCCATCAAAGTAAGATGCCCGCTGTACTTTTTGGTTTTCCAGAGAAACTTCAGGGTGGCTTTCCAATCCAGCTTGAATATTCTGCAGAGTTCAGTATTGATCTCCAGCGTGTCGGGACCGCGTGAAATACCCGTAGCAATATCATACCGGAAGTCACTCGTGATATCGACCTTTGCCGAGGCAAGCCCGGCGAGTATCTTTATCTCCCCAAACGCCTTGGCCGCAATTTCCAGTTCGGACACAAAGTCCAATCTACCCCAGAAGGGTTCGGGCGGTGCGTACAACGTACCATCCACCGTCCACGATCCATCGGTGTGCTTGATGGTGCCACCGACGGTAACACTCAAAATGTCTCCCCCAACCGTGAACTGCACCCACACACCCTCGAAAAGTTTGAGAGGGCTGGTCGTCAACCCGACCACGGGCGAGGCAAAGTTGAAAACTCGGGGATCCTCCTCCTCCCACACCGACACGCCAGCGTCTGTGGATAGTACAGAGGCGCCAAACAGGATGAAACGAATAGTATCATCCAAGGTGATGTCCTGCGAACCGTCCAAATTGAAGTCCTGATAGATGTAAACGTCGTAGGACAACCTGTTTTCCATGAGGCGCTGGAACAGCGTGAAAGTGTCTCGGTACAGGTAAGGCGCCGACCACTGCGGTACGATTGAATTGATATCGTAGAACTCACCCAGGGTGTCGAAGGATGCGTCGGAATGGGCGAACCAGGCATCGGCCAAAGGTTTGTCTTCAGTGGCGAAAAGCCTCTCGCAGGTGACTATATCACCGAGATTTGCCTGATACAAATGCTCCCCCTCGGGGAGCTTCCACATCAAAGTGTCTTCGTATGTAAGCTCGTGATTTATCAAATCTATGTCACCTACCTCGAATTGATAACCCGATTCCTCGTCATCGTACAGAATGGTGATCGGTGTCTGCGGCGGTAGCACATGCACAAACGGTTGGAACCTGACGTAGACGGAATCCGGACGCTCGATATTAGTGGCGAAGTGAACCGTGTCAGGACTATCGGCATCGTACTGGAAATAGATGGTGTCACAGAAGCTACCCCCCACTTGAAGCGCAAAACAATAGGGCCCGCCCCACTTTGGATTCGTGCTGCCCCCTCCCCCCAGATTCCAATGCCAATTACCACTCGGCGGAAACCAGCAGGAATCGATACAGTACGTGGCGCCGGTGTCGGCACAGTCCAGCTCGGTAGTGATGGTCCATAGGTAGCCCACAAAATCCGGCGGCAAACCCGGCCCCAAATCGCCGTACCCAGCCTCCAGACCGATGGTGTCTGCGCCGCTGCCGTCCAAGCTCCCCAGATAAGGAAAGACATCCGGCCCGAAGTACGTTAAAAGCAATTCCGGGTTGAGACCCAGGGTGGGAACTGCCCAGGTAGCGCCCTCCGGCGAGTAGAGTCGAAAGCCGAGGTCGAACTCCGAGATGTTTTCGTCGGTACGGTTGTACAACCAGATGGTAAAGTTGAACGGTTGACCGCACAAAATGGTGCTCCCGATGCCGGCGCCGTCTCCAGTAAGCGTGATGGTCAAATCCTTTGGAATGAGGGGGGCGATATCCGGTGTTGTGTAGACTTCTCTATTCGTGGATACGGTTTCCGGCACCCCACGGGAACTTCGATTGACGGGCGAAGGATCTCCTGAGCCACCGGGGCCAGTGAGAGCCCACGCGGTCAGCGCCAATAGACTGATAGCGAGCACCGCCGGAATTGTCTTACAGCGTTTCATCGTGCGTCTCCTTTCACGATTCGTACTTCCCGTAAACGTCGATTCAAAATGTGAGCGAAATATCACCGGAATCTATAGCAAACAAAGCCGGAGCGCAACGACCATTTTTACCGCCTTTCCTCCCTTCCAGGTTCGAGCATGGGTATATCGCCCCCCAAAAAAAGCGGCCCGCTGGATGCGAGCCGCTTGTGATGCACAACTGATTGACTGAGAGTCGGTAACTACTTCACCTGGTCAAAGAGCCACTTGGTACTGACCGACTTGGGCCGGGTGATAGCCGTACCCAAGGCGCGATTGAGAACCAACTGCGCAAGCATACCCATGCAACGCGACACACTGAACAGCACCGTGTAATACTCGAACTCTTTCAAGCCATAGTAATACAACAGCGCGCCGGAACCGGCATCGACATTCGGCCAGGGGTTGGCTGCCTTGCCGTGCTCCTTGAGGACCTCGGGTACGATCTTGAAGACGCGATCAACTGTCTGGAAAACCGGATCGTTCTTCATGTATTTTTTGCCGAAGGCGTTGAAGGCACTGAAGCGCGGATCGGTTACCCTTAGTACGGCATGTCCATAACCCGGGATCACCTTACCGCCACGCAGCGTCTCCCAGGCGTAGTCGCGGATATCTTCATCGGTCGGCGCGCCGCCGAATCTCTCCATAGTCTTTAGCACCCACCCAAGACATTCCTGGTTGGCCAATCCGTGTAAGGGGCCAGCCAGTCCATTGAGACCTGCCGAGACTGCATAGAAAGCATCAGACAAAGCCGAGCCTACGGTGTGACAGGTGTTGGCGGAAACGTTACCACCTTCATGATCACAGTGCAGGGTCAGGTACAAGCGCATCATCTTTGCCGTGTCACCCTTCTTGGGCGGCAGACCAAGCTGCCTGGCATAGTCGGCGGCCCAGTCGAGTTTTTTGGACGGCTCGATCAGGGCGCCTTTCTTGTACTTTATGCGATAGACACCGGCGGCGATGGTGTGAATCGTACCCATCAGACGCATAGCATCTTCCAGGGCCGGCTCCCAGTACTCGGTTTTGTGCATGCCGGCCGTATAGCGCGCACGAAAGGCCGATTCGTTTTCCATCGTCATGATGGCCGTGTCAAGCATAGCCATAGGATGCGACGATTTCGGCATCGCCCGAAGGACCTTCCACACGTATTCGGGTACTTTGCCGGCTGCTCTCAACTCTTTCTGGAACAGTTTAAGCTCATCCGCTTTGGGAAGCTTGCCCGTGATCAACAGCCAGAAAATCTCCTCCGGCAGTTTCTCGGTCAACTTCATGATGGGATAACCACGAATGATCAAACCTTTGTCGGGTTCCACCAACGAAGTGTCGCAAACCATTCCCTTCACTCCACGCATCCCCCCGAAAGCCTGCGCCACCGTAACTTCCGAGATCTTTTGAGTGCCGTGCTCTTTCATCAGTTTGCCGCGCTCGTCTCGCAGTTTCGGGATCAAACCGGCCAGGGTTTCTTTGAGTGTCTTGGCCATGGGAAACTCCTTTGTAACTATCTCCTACCCAATCTACATTTTCAAGGCCGAAAAGTTGCCTTTTTTACCCTCAAGTGAAAGATTTCACAATGGGGATAAATAAGGTACGGCGGATGAGATTACTTGTCAAGCTCCTCTGCAAAAAAAAGTGGACCTGTCATCGAAGATGGAGTTTTCACTCGCCTTGCCGCAACAAAGGAGCAGTAGATTATTCCTGTAAACACCTACCCACAGCGGATATCCGTGAATACCTTGCCCGGATTCATGGTATTGTCGGGATCGAAGACTTTTTTGGCTCTCTTTATGGTTGCCAGGGTCGGGGGGTCAAACTCCCAGTGCAGATAGGGCGCTTTGTGCTTGCCGATACCGTGCTCACCGGAGAGAGTGCCACCAAGCTCAAGTGTCTTGTGAAAAAGTTCCTCAACTCCCTGGTGAATCAGCTTCTTCTCGTCGGGGTCACCGGTCATCGAAAGAAAGCTGACATGCAGGTTGCCGTCCCCGGCATGACCGAAAGCATTGATGCGAAGAGGGCTGTCTTCATTCATCGCTGCAACGAACGACACCAGTGTCATAAACTCCGAGACCGGTACGGCTACATCCTCGTTGTAGCGCACCGCGGCCATCGCCTTGACTGCTTTGGAAAGATTGCGCCGCACCCGCCACAGCCGAGCGGCTGTCTCTTGATCATCGGACCAGCTCAGATATGAACAATGATTCTGCTCGCACAACTTACGTACTGCGGCTGTTTGCTGTTCGTCTCGGTCGCCTGCTGTTTCCACCAGCAGAATTGCACCGGCCTTTTCAAGCCCGTCGATCTTCTCATACTTGTTGGAACAGTCGGCAGCGTCACCATCGATATACTCCATCACGGTCGGCACGATTCCGGCGGCGATGATAGCAGCTACCGTTCGACCGGCGTCGGTAGGTTCATCAAAAGTGGCCAAGAGCGTGCTGCCCACAGTCGGCATGGGAACAAGGCGCACCGCGATCTCGGTCACAATCGCCAGCGTTCCTTCGGAGCCGATGAGCAGGTCGTGATAATTGAAACCGCGCCGAGAACCGAAACATCCCGTTTTTAGCAACGCTCCGTCAGCCGTGACGGCTTTCAAGCCGATGATATAGTCACGAGTAACACCAAACCGTTTGCACCGTAGCCCACCGGCGTTCTCGGCAACATTGCCGCCGAGTGTACACTCTTCGTAGCTGGCCGGGTCAGGCGGATAGGTCAGCCCGTGCACGGCCGCGGCATCGAGCAGTTCTTTGGTGATGACACCGGGGCCGCAATTGGCCAGGGAGTGAGCGGGGTCTATCTCCAGTTTCTTCATTCGTTCGAGGGACAGCACAATGGACTCGTTGGTCGGGACACATCCGCCGGAGAGGCCGGTGCCGGTTCCTCTGGCCACAATCGGCAACCCGAACTCACCGGCAAAATGGACGGTTGCGATAACATCCGATTCGTTCTCAGCGAACACTATAGCGGTCGGCCGAACGGACTCTTCCGTGGCGTCTTTGAAGTACTCCTCCCAACCATCAAGTTGCGTGATCAAGGAAGATGGATCGTTCAGATTCGCGGCGAGTTTGTCAAAATCGGGCATGTATGTATCCGCATAGTCGCATCATATTGTTGATGAAGAATGCATGTCTGCGGCCGAATGTCAAGGTTGCAACAAGGGAGTCGTTCACCCTTCGACTGCGCTCAGGGTGACACGGTCAAGCCGTGTTCCTTGCCCTTCGGGACAGACAGTAGGTCAGGACCCTTGTGGTCCTGACAATGGCGTCAGGTCCGTAAAGGACCTGACCTACAACGGCACTTCCGAGCGTGGCGGGTTCACGCCGCAACTCGCGGGCGATGACGGACCCGCCCTGCCATACTCCCCCGCCTGTCACCCCGGCGAAGGCCGGGGTCCGTCTTTTCTTGTTGCTTGGTCGGCAGGACAGAACCGCTACTGGCTCTTCCGTTCTTCATTGGCGGTGCCGCGGCGGGCCTTCCGCCCGACACGAGCCTGAGATCATTCAGACGATGGCTTCTTTTTATCTGACGGCTTGGTGGCTTTGGAATCGGATGTTGACGATCCGGTTGAACTCTTTGACGAATCCGACGATGACTCACTCTTTACGCCACCGCCCTTGTCAGCCGCGGCCGCCTTCTTGTATGAATCGCTACGGTAGTCGGTTTGGTAGAAGCCCGATCCTTTGAACAGAAAACCTGCACCGCCGGAGATTACACGTTGGACCTGACCCTTGCAGGTGGGACAGACTTCGAGTGGTTTCTCGGTGATCGATTGGAACTCTTCGAATTCATGTCCACAATCGTTGCATCGATAGACGTATGTCGGCATCTACCAAACTCCAAACATAACTAGTTGACGTGTAAATGTAGAACAGCAACCGGTCGCATCAACCCCAACTCCTTCTAACTGTACGGCCACCCATTTTGATTTCATCGACCGAGTCACAGCCCAGCGCCCACTTTATGCGCGCTAACGCCTCGTTAATCTCCTCCGGTTGGCCGCAGTAAGTCAGTCTAAGATGACCGGGAGCGCCGAACTCGGATCCGGGGACAGTCACGACCAGCGCTTTTTCGAGCAGGAATTCGGCAAGTTTGACATCGTCTTTCTCATAAGCGGAGAAGTCGGCCAGACAATAGAAAGTTCCATCGGGGGGCACACAACTGACACCGTCAAAACTGTCGATTAACGCCACCATGTTATCACGGTTCGCCTGAAGTTCAGCCCTCATCTTCTCGACACAACTCTGATCGCCGGTCAGCGCCGCCGCAGCTGCCTTCTGCAGCGGACCGGAAAGACAGGTTGTGTTCTGTCCGGATACCTTTGCCAGGGCACTTGACACTTGCGGGTTGGCAATCGACCAGCCGATGCGAAAGCCGGTCATACCGTATGACTTGGAGACACCGTTCACCACGATGATATATGAGTCATCGGTCATGCCATCAGTGAAATCGAAACAGGGCACCGCCTTGGCCCCGTGAAACACAAGCCGGTGGTAGATGTCGTCCATTATCAGGTAGATCTTCTTCTTCTGGCAAAGTTCCACCAGGCCGCCAATAAGGTCGGGGGGATAGATGACTCCTGAGGGATTGTTGGGACTATTGACAATGATCGCCCTGGTCGACGGGGTCACTGCGCTTTCGATGTCTTCCAGCCTGGGCGTGTGAGTGCCATCGGCAGGTTGGACCGTCACCGGCCGTGCGTGAACCAGTCGGACCATTTCAGGGTAGCTCACCCAGTAAGGTGAAATCACGATCACCTCCTCTTTGGGATTCACCAAAGATACCAGGAGGTTGTAAAGTCCATGCTTTGCACCGGCGGTGATCATGACATTGCTGGAATCGATCTGCGTGTTGTAGTATCGTCTGGTGTAGTCAACCACCGCATCTATCAGCACCGGTTCACCCCTGCACGGGCTGTAGTGTACGCGGCCGGTTGCCAGTGCCTCACTGCCGACTTTAACAGCTTCGTCGGGTGTTGTGCGAAACGGTTCACCGGCGGCCATGGAGATTACCGGTTCGGCTTTTTCGCGCAGGCGGCGCGCCTTTTCCGTCATGACCAGGGTGGCCGATTGTTTCAGTTCTTTGGCGAGTTGACTTATGCTCATTCGCTCAGCCTTTCATCAACATGGCTATGGCGGTGACATCAACGATGTCGTCCACCGAACAGCCACGGGAAAGATCGTTTGCCGGTTTGGCCAGTCCCTGGATAATCGGGCCGGTAGCAGTGGCGCCGGCCAGGCGCTGGGTTAGTTTATAGGCAATGTTGCCGGCATCAAGGTCGGGAAAAACCAGGATATTGGCATCGCCTGCGATAGCCGAGCCGGACGCTTTGCTGTCGGCGATTTCCGGGACGATTGCGGCGTCAACCTGAAGTTCGCCGTCCGCCTTGATATCGGGATAGCTCTTTTGGAACAGCTTAAAAGCTGTTACAACTTTATCGACGTCGTCATGGTGTGCGGAACCCTTTGTTGAGAACGACAAGAATGCGACGCGCGGCTCCTCACCGAGCAGGTTCTTCATCGTGTCAGCCGTGGCGGCAGCGACCGACACCAGTTGCTCCGAGGTCGGGTTGGGAAGCACGGCGCCGTCGGCGTAGAGGAACACTTTGTCGAGCTGATCGCGATACTTCGGTAAGGTCATCATAAAGCAACTGGAAACGGCGGAGATTCCTTCCTTGAGACCGAGCACCTGGATACCCGCACGGATGACGTCGCCGGTAGTGTGAATCGATCCGGCCACTGACCCGTCTGCTTTGTCATGGCGTACCAGCATGGCGCCGAAGTAGAGCGGTTTTAGCATGGTCGCTTGCGCGTGCTCCTCGGTTAGCCCACGTTCTTTGCGCAGCTCCAACAACTCGTCAACATAGCTGTTGTAGTCTGGTGAGTGAGCCGGATTGACAACTTCCACACGCGAAAGATTGACTCCATGCTCCGATGCCAACTTGGCGATCTGGTCTTGGTCCCCCAAAAGTGTCACCGCTGCGACCCCTTCCGAGAGTATCTTTTTGACCGCCTGGATTACGCGCGGCTCGGTTCCTTCGGGCAACACCACGCGCCGTTTGGCTGATCTGGCTCTTTCTTTGATTCTACTAAGCGCTTTCATGTACCATGTCCGTCGTTCTCATTTGGTTTAGCCGGTTACCGTTCAAGCATCCTGCCGAAACTGCGGGTCCGAGAGGTAGGCTTCGATAAACCGATCGATATCTCCATCCATCACCGCCTGCACGTTTCCGGTTTCGGTCGAGGTACGATGGTCCTTGACCATGTTATAGGGGTGGAAGACATACGAACGAATCTGCGAACCCCACTCGATCTTCTTCTTTGTCTCGGCAAACTTGGCCATCTTGGCCGCTTCTTCCTCTTTTTTCAACTGGTACAGCCGCGACTTGAGCACCGTGAAGGCGGCATCCTTGTTGCGATGCTGACTCCGTTCCGACTGACAGGTGACCACGATCCCGGTCGGCTCGTGGGTTAGGCGAATGGCCGACGAGGTTTTGTTGACATGCTGGCCACCGGCGCCCGAGGCGCGATAGGTATCCACCCGGACGTCTTCGTCGTTGATTTCGATTTCGATATTGTCGTCAACCACCGGATAAACATACACCGACACGAACGAAGTATGTCGTCTGGAGTTGGCATCAAACGGCGAGATACGTACCAATCGATGCACGCCGGATTCGGCCTTGAGGAAACCGTAAGCATAGTCGCCCTTGACTTCTAACGTGGCCGATTTGAGTCCGGCTTCCTCGCCCAGTTGGTAATCCATCAGGTCGGCGTTGAAACCGCGCCGCTCGACCCAGCGGTTGTACATGCGGAACAGCATGTCGGCCCAGTCCAGAGACTCGGTCCCGCCGGCTCCCGGATGGATGGTCAAAATGGCGCTTCGGAAATCGTCGGGGCCGCTCAGAAGGGCGTCGAATTCGAGTTTCTCGAATCTGATCGTCAACTCGCTCAATGCAGCATCGAGTTCTGCGACGTCATCGGTTCCGGGTTCGGCTTCGGCCAGTTGGAGAAGCTCCTCGATATCGTTCAATTCCGTCTGCACCTCGGCGTGCGACTCGACCCACCTCTTGTGTGCTGTGGTTTCTCTGAGCACAGCTTGCGCGGAACGGTTGTCGTCCCAGAATCCTGGTTGGGATGTTTGCTTCTCCAAGCGAGCTATCTCGGCTGTCCGCCTGGCGAGGTCAAAGATACCTCCCGAGCTTGTCCAGTCTCTCTTTTAGCTCGGGTAGCCGAGTTGTCAGTTCCGCAATTGTCACGCTCACGCGTCACCTCCGTAATTTGAGGCGCCAAATATACGGGTTTTGGCGGGTGGGGTCAATCAGGAAAAGTGATCTTCTTCACATACTGTGTTGGGAAAGACGCTGTCGGAGGTGACCCGTCAACTTATTGGACCCAAGTGATCGATTATGTTGTGCTCGTTGCGGCGGGGCCACACCTGCCACGGCTTCGTATGTTGGGTGGCACCCTCAAAGCCGCTTTGGGGGTGATTATTGGATGGCAGATGCTCCGCCCCAAGCAAGGCTTGAGGCGGCCACCCGACGTAGGTGACAAGCCGGCCCAACCCTAGCGCACATCTACTACCTCCTTGCCAAAAGGCACCAGTGCCAGCAGGGCCAGTTTCATGTGCTGAACTGCGAAAGGGATTCCGATGACAGTGATGGCACAAACCAACGCGAAGAACAGATGTGTCATAGTAATCAAAATGCCTCCCAGCAGAACCCAGATGACATTCATAACTGTCGAGAGACATCCCGATGATCTCGGCGCTTCGCGTATTTCTTTTCCAAAGGGGACCAGCGCCAGAAAAGAAAGCTTCATACACTGGATGCCGAACGGAATGCCGACTATGGTCATACAAAGCAGGGCGCCACAGATCAAGTATTCGAAAAACAGGACGATGCCGCCACCGACGATGATCCACAAGATATTTCCAAGTAAACTCATTCGAACTCCTGCCATTTTCTTGTATACGCTGCAGCCGATCTGGATATTCGATCCGGCGCAGGGTACTTCCACGACCATCGAGTTTGGCCACTTGAGCTTGCCCAGCCTGACTACATTATAACAGCGCACGATTGCAGGTCAATCACAAAACCGGTGACAAGGGAACATGGATAAACATACTCGTTGACAATGACCGCTCAGCCGCTATCTTCGGGGCCTAATGAAACTGGAAACACTTGTTGTCGGACCATTCGAGGTCAATTGCTACCTCTACTATAATGAGCAGAACGGCGACGGCGTCATAATCGATCCCGGCGCCGATCAGAACCGAATTGCGAATACAATCGAGCAAGCCGGCATTACACCCAAAGCGATCCTGTTAACCCATGGCCACGGCGATCACATTGCCGCGGTCGAGGCGGTCAAGAATCAGTATGACCTGCCGCTATATATCGGTGCCGGTGAGGAAGAGCTATTGCGCAATCCTTCGGCCAACGTTTCGGCCCTGGTCGGTCATCCGATTGTCGCGCCTGATCCCGATGTCGTGTTGGCCGACGAGCAGGTGATCACTGTAGGTTCGATAACGCTCCGGGTTCTGGCTACGCCGGGTCACTCGCCGGGTGGAATCTGTTATCTCGATGAACGGCACAATCGGTTGTTCTGTGGTGACACTTTGTTCTATGGGTCCATCGGTCGCACCGATCTGCCGGGCGGGTCGACGGAAGTGCTGCTTGAGTCGATTCGCGTGAAGATTCTCACTCTGCCGGATCAGATCGTTTGCCTGCCGGGTCACGGACCGCAAACCACTGTCGGCGCCGAGCGGGTGAACAACCCATTCCTGGTCGGCGACTACCTGGCCTGAGGTGAACACCTGATCGGGTCGGTTTTTTGCAATCGGTATCCAGTGTCCCATGAGTGCCAAGAAGCTAAAACGCTCGTTTTACAACCGCCCCACGCTGGACGTAGCAGCGGAGATCATCGGCAAATTCATCGTGTTCAATACACCATCGGGAAAACTCTCGGCGCGGATAGTCGAGGTGGAGGCGTACATCGGTCAGGACGATCCCGCTTGCCACGCTTCGCGCGGTTTGACCAAGCGTAACCGTCCCATGTTCGGGCCGGCCGGTTTTACTTACGTTTATTTTATCTACGGCATGTACCACTGCCTGAATTTTGTGACCGAACCCAAAGACAGCCCGGCCGCAATCCTTTTGCGTGCCGCCGAACCGGTCGAGGGATGTGATCGGATGCTGCAAGCTGCCGGAAAACCAAGTTCTACCGGCCTGCTGAGCGGCCCCGGCAAGTTCTGCCGCGCTTTCGGATTCACCACCGAGCAGAACGAACTTGATCTGACCGGCGACCTGATCTATATTGAAAACCGCAATGTAGAAGTCTCAAATATCCAAAGGTCACAGCGCGTCGGCATCCGCGAAGGCCGGGATTTACTCTGGCGATTCTACGATGCCGACTCGACCGCGGTATCCAAACCTCGGTGAACCAGGACCGGTACAAAGGACAGACACTTATGGCCAAAGCGACTAAGAGCAAGAAGAGCAAATCGACCCGCAAGCGCCATCCGCGCAGTATGGTGCAGCGCAAGAATACGACTATCCCGATCTCTGTCTTCGATAACGTCATGAAGCAGTTCGATACGGCGGCACGCAAGCTCAAGTTGGACAAGTCGCTTTTGGAATTCATCAAGATGCCTCGGCGGAGTTCTATTGCCAAGCTGCCGGTGCGCATGGACGACGGCAGCTATCAAATCTACACAGGTTATCGCGTACAACACTCCATCGCACGTGGTCCCGCCAAAGGAGGTATCCGCTACCATCCCGGCGTGACTCTGGATGAAGTGCAGGCCTTGGCCTCATGGATGACCTGGAAAAGTGCGGTGGTGAATATACCTTTCGGTGGCGGCAAAGGCGGCATAATCTGCGACCCGCAAAAAATGTCAGAAGGGGAGTTGGAACGACTGACCAGACGGTACGCCGCTGATATGATTGACCTGTTCGGTCCCGATGTTGATATCCCGGCGCCGGATGTGGGCACCGGCCCGAAAGTGATGGGCTGGTTTATGGATACCTACTCGATGAAAGACAGCCACGTGACACCGGCCGTGGTCACCGGCAAGCCGATCGCCCTGGGTGGTTCGCGCGGACGGGCCGAGGCCACCGGACGCGGTGTCATGCTGACCGTTCGTGAGGCGGCGGCACATCTTAAACTCGACCTCAAGAATGCGACCGCTTCGGTCCAGGGTTTCGGCAACGTCGGCTCGGTCTCGGCTCTTTTGCTGCAGGAGCTTGGAGTGCGCTTCACACATGTCTCCGATGTAACGGGCGCGATTTGCAATCCCTCAGGCATTGATATCAAAGCACTGGTTCAACACGTGGCGGCAACAAAGTCTGTGCTGGGCTTCGCGGGCACAAAGAAAATCCGACCCAAGGACATTCTCTACGCCAAGGTTGACATCCTCATCCCCGCCGCCCTGGAAAACCAGATCACGGAGGCCAACGCCCACCGTGTGCGCTGCAAGATCATCGCCGAAGGAGCCAACGGACCGACTACACCGGAAGCCGACCGCATCCTCAAGAAGAATGGTATCATGGTCATCCCGGATATTCTGTGCAACGCCGGCGGCGTCACGGTCTCGTATTTTGAGTGGGTGCAGAATCGGATAGGTTACTTCTGGCCCGAGGAAGAGGTCAACCGTCGCCTGGAGGAAAAAATGGTGGCCGCTTTTCACGACGTGCTCAACATGTCTCGCTCCAACCGCACCAGCCTGCGTATCGGCGCTTTCATGCTGGCTATCACTCGTGTGATCGAAGTCGTGCAGATGCGTGGAATCTACTCGTAGTCACCCGGAGTCGGCGTGGAATACTTTTGGGTTATAATTGCATACCTGGTCATCTTGATCGGCGTCGGTGCCTGGCGCAGTCGCTCGGTCAAGACACAGGAAGACTTTATGGTGGCCGGGCGCGGGCTTTCGGCCAAAGTACTGGTCGGGACGTTGCTGGCCACCTGGATCGGTTCCGGCTCGATCATCGCCGGGGCGGGGCTGGCCTACGACAGAGGTATCCCGGCCCTATGGTTCAACCTCGGCGTCTGGGTGGCCCTCGTTGTCCTTTACCTGGTAGCGGGGCGGGCACGCGCCTTCGCCCAGTTCACGGTGCCGGACATTCTGGAGGCGCGCTACAACAGCACGGCTCGTCTGCTGGGCACCCTGGTTACGATCATTGCTTACACCGCTATTGTCAGTTATCAATTCAGAGCCGGTGGCATGGTGCTCAATCTTGTAACCGGCATCAGTGTCGAATGGGGTATGATCATCACGGCCGCGTTTGTGATCGGCTACACGATTCTGGCCGGGATGTTGTCGGTGGCCTACACCGATGTCGTCAACGGCGTCATCATGGTGATTGGATTGCTGATCGCACTACCGTTTCTTCTGGACAACGCCGGTGGAATCGAAGGCGTCATACAAGCCCTGCCCGACGCGCACCTGCAGCCGCTGGGTGATATGACCTTGTTGGAAGCGCTCGGCTATTCGCTACCGGCCATGCTGCTACTGTTGGGCGAGTCAGGAATGTATCAACGGTTTTTCTCGGCAAAAGATGAACGGACGGCCAAACGTTCGGTCGTTGGGTGGATCATCGGTACGATCTTTGTCGAAGCGCTGATTGTCGTTCTCGCTATTATTGGCAGCGCCGTCTTTACAGACATCGAATCGGAGATGGTCATCCTGCACGTTGTCCGTTTCGGACTGCCGCTGTTCGTCGGTTGCCTCTGCCTGGCGGCAATAGTAGCGGTGATAGTCTCGACCGCCGATTCTTTCTTGCTGGTTCCGGCGACCAACATCATGCGCGACATATATCAGCGCTTCATCAACCCTAAGGCTTCACAAGAGCAGATGGTGCGATACTCGCGATACGTTGTCCTGCTGTTAGGTCTGTTTGCTTTTGCTCAGGTGCGCTTTTTTGAAAAAGTGCTTGAGATGGCCATTTACGCTTACACCATGTACGGCGTCGGCATTACGCCCGCCGTAATGGCCGCGTTCTTCTGGAAACGAGCTACAGCCTCAGGCGGTGTCAGTTCCATTGCATCCGGCATGACCGTAACGATTATCTGGGAACTGGCGGCGCAACCGTTTGACATCCCAACCGTGTACCCCGCCCTGCTGCTTTCACTCGGTTGTCTTATCATCGTGAGTCTGCTGTCCAAGCCTCCCGACCGCCGTCAGTGGGAACCGTTTCAGGAACAGACCGGAGTTGTAAAGTGAGGGACAATGTTTTCGCGTATGCGTCAGATTGGCAATTATGGAAGGATACTGATTATGAATCGTCAATGGTTGATACTGCTGACTCTAACCGCGCTTCTGCTGGCTGAGGACGACACTGTGGCCCAGTCGCGCTACATAAATGACGAGCAAGTGGCCGCGGTTGTAGGCCAGCTTGTTGAGATGCATGGTTCGCCGGCGAATGAACATATTGCACGAGGCGTTCGACAGGTGGCCGAACGCTGGAGAGAAAGTGACGGTACAGCCGAACAGTTTGCGCAGTTTTGCACCTCGCAGTATATAGCCGATCCCGATCAGCGCCAAGTTACCGCGGACCGCTTTGAAGATGCCTTTGCAACCATGTGGGGACACTTTCGAGAGATGGGCCGTGACCTGAGTTGGCATTTGGACATCGCCACCGGACCTTTGCAGCCGATTGACTACATGTTTGCCCGCTATTCGGCCTCGGCCCATTGGACCGAGGACATGTTCACCTCGAAAATAGCTTTCGTGGCGTTGTTGAACTATCCACTGTACAGCCTGCCTGAGCTGCTGGAAGGTGGTCCGGCCTGGACCCGCGACTACTGGGCGCAGGCTCGATTGGCCTCGTCGTTCTCGGCTCGGGTACCGGCCGAGGTATCTCAGCACATCAGCAGTACGTACACAGCAGGCGATGCCTATATCGGTGCCTACAACATTTACATGCATCATCTGCTGACTGCGGACGGCCGACGCCTCTTCCCCCGCGAACTCAAACTGGTATCGCATTGGAACCTGCGCGATGAACTCAAAGCAGCCTACGCCGAACCGGACGGACTTGAGCGCCAGGAGATGATCTATGAGTTGATGCTCAGAATTATCCGGCAAGAGATACCTGAGGCGGTCGTCAACAACCCGGCTGTCGACTGGAATCTGTCGACCAATGAAGTGACTCTGGCATCAGATATTGACGGCCAATTGCCGACCGGCTGGACGGCCGAAGGCGCTCCCGGAGACAGCTATGACAATCAACGCGAACCCGACACGCGGTACGGGCATCTGTTGGCCATGTTTCACGCTCAGGGAAAAGCCGACCAGTACTATCCACATCTGCCGACATTGATGGACCGTCGCTTTGAACGGGATCGCGAGATGCCTGAACACGACGTTGAAAAAATACTCATTTCGGTGTTGTCCTCGGATGTCGTGGCCAAGGTCGGGAAACTGATCGAGCAACGACTGGACCGCAAACTTCGCCCCTTCGATATATGGTATGCCGGATTCAAGTCGCGCGCGGGTATCTCAGAAGATGAGTTGGACAAAATTGTCGGCGAGAAGTATCCCACTGCTCAGGCCTTCCAGAACGACATGGTACGGATTCTGACCACGCTCGGTTTCGATGACGAAACCGCGGCTTTCCTGGAGGAACACATTGAGATCGATCCGTCGCGCGGAATCGGTCATGCTTCCGGCCCCGGACGACGGGTCGACAAAGCGCGCCTGCGCACGCGGATCGGCGACGACGGTATGGATTACAAGGGCTACAACATCGCCATCCACGAGTTCGGACACAATGTCGAGCAGGTTCTGTCGTTGACCAAAGTTGACCACACTTTATTGCGCGGCGTTCCCAACACCGCCTTCACCGAGGGATTCGCCTTTGTATTCCAGTCGCGCGACCTGGAACTGCTGGGCGTGGCCGAACCCGACGCATCGACCGAGCATATCAAGACATTGGATGTTCTCTGGTCGACCTACGAGATCGGCGGCGTGGCTTTGTTAGACATGCGCGTATGGAATTGGATGTACGACCACCCCAAGGCAACACCGGCGGAGTTGCGCGACGGCGTAATCAGTCTGGCCAAAGAAATATGGAACGAGTATTATGCACCGGTCTTTGGATCATCGGATAGCGAGATCCTTGCTATCTATTCGCACATGATCGACGCTGCGCTCTACCTGCCCAACTATCCGCTGGGCCATATCATCGCCTTTCAAGTAGAGCAACACTTGAAACAACACGGCCTGGCCTCGGAAATGGAGCGCATGTGCAGGATCGGTTCGGTCACGCCGGACCACTGGATGTACCAGGCGGTCGGCACCGGGATCTCCACCGAACCGCTTTTGCATGCAGCCGAGGACGCCCTGAATGCCCTTTAACAGTAGGTCTCCCCAGCTTTCGCAATGATGTCGCCTTGAAACATTCAGTGATGCATATCTCCCCGTCGGCCGCGAAACGGCTGGCGCTGCACCGTCAACTACTGGACGGACGCACAAAACTCGCACACGGCAAGGAGGGTGTTGCGCAGGTGATCGAGAAACTCGGTTACGTGCAACTCGATACCATCGCGGTTATTCAACGCGCTCACCATCACACTCTCTGGACCCGGCACCCTGATTACGAACTCAACATGCTGCACGAACTTCAGGCCGTGGATCGACGCATCTTCGAGTACTGGGGTCATGCCGCATCGTATTTGCCGATGATCGATTATCGCTACTATCTGCCGAGGATGCGTCGCTCCGATGATCCCCATAGCAAATGGGAAAAACAGCGGCTGGAGAAGTGTGGTCACCTCATGCCGGAAGTACTGAAAAGAATTCGCAACGAAGGTCCCTTGAGTTCTGCCGACTTTGCACGAACTGATGAACGCAAGCGGGGTCCCTGGTGGGACTGGCGACCTACCAAAGTGGCCTTGGAATTGTTGTTCGTCAGGGGTGAGTTGATGATCACCGAACGACGCAACTTTCATCGCGTCTACGACCTGACCGAAAGAGTGCTGCCGAGCGACACCGACACAACCGTTCCTTCCAATGCCGAGTGGGGACGGTTTCTGGTACGTCGCGCCCTGGAGGCCTATGGTGTCGCGAACGAGTACGACATTCGTTTCCATATTCACGGCGCCGGCAAGGAGATCATCGCGGCAGCTATCAACGACCTGGTCGAGTCGGGGGAGGTTGTATGCGTCACTGTCGGTCGGGACAGGGATAGCCGATGGTATGGTCTGTCGGATTGTCTGCATAGTTTCTCCCTGCGTAAGAACCGGCCGCGCCTGCACCTGTTGTCACCGTTTGACAACATGATCATTCAACGTGAGCGCCTAAAGCAACTTTTCAACTTCGACTATACGCTGGAATGTTATGTCCCGGCGCCGAAGCGTAGGTATGGATACTTCAGCCTGCCGATTCTTTGGGGTGAAGCGTTCGTCGGCCGCCTTGACGCCAAAGCGGTGCGCAAGAAGCGTCTGTTGATCGTTCGTGCGTTGCATCTGGAGCCGGATTTCATCTCCGACGATCGATTCCTGAGCGCTTTGGCCACCAAGTTGTGGGACATGGCTGCTTTTAACGAATGCGACGAGATTCAAGTCAAATCAACGTCGCCTGGAAGAGTCAAGAAGTCCCTCCAAAAGCAACTCAAGCTGAAGCGGCGTTAGGTAACGTCACTTATGCCTCGACTGCGCTCGGCATGACATAGACGGCAGATGTGGACACCCGCCGGTCCTCACTTGTGGCCTTGGGCGACCCCGCCCGACGAATGCGATGCGTGCCACAAGCTGTCAGGCGAGTCGCCTTATAGCACCTGCATCTCATACCGCTCGCCGGCAATGACGACGGTTGAGGCGCTCAAGGCAATGCGCACGATGCGCGAGAGACACGGCTTGTCCGTGTGTTGTGTCGGGTCTTGGACACACCAAAGGTGTGGGTGTGACCCGACACGCAAGTACATGTGGGATCTGCGCGGCAGGTCACACAAATTCGCTTGCACGAATTCGCAAGACCTGCCGCAACAAGCCATGGTGGTTTCATCAAAGACTCCGTGGCCCCTGTGCTGTGCGCCGTCAATCCTTCATCAACACCGTAAAGATACGCTCAGAACGCGCGCCATCCTCATCCACCAGTACCAATTTGTGCTCACCCGGTTTGGGCGCCAATGACATCTGATGCAGGTCAACCGTCGACCCCAGGTAATCGCCGTCAAGGTGCCAGAAGATCGTGGTGCGAGGATCGCGGTGGGCTGCTTCGAAAACTGTCCGCCCCCTGACGCCGTCAAGCTGGGACGGCACGTAGATATTTCCCTTCCAGCCGGGGTAAACAACAGCCATGGGACCTGACCGACTGTCGGCGCCGGACTCGTTACAATCCGGACGGAATGGCGGCAACGGTTTGTAATCGACATGGCTCTCCCGGTAATACCACTCCATCGCGGGCGGCAGTACGAACCACGGCACGGATCTGAGAGCGGCCAGGCGTTCACAGTCGGTGCTGATTTGCCAGGCCAAAGTTGAGTCGCAGTGAACGAGGCGGCAATACGAACATGAGCTGTTGTGCAATCCGGACGGCGGCACCAATGTCGACACAGTTGATGCACAATCGGGACCGATGCGACACCCGCTCTTTGCACAGACGTCGATCTGCACCAGACGGCTTTCGGGGCAGTCGAACCAGTCGGACGCAGGTAGCAACCCGAACAGATCGAACAGAATCGGCGCGGCTGCGGCAAGCCCGGTCAAGCCGGGTCGTCCTTCGCCATCGGCGTTACCGACCCACACGCCGACGGCATGGGCGGGCGTCACACCGATCGCCCAGGCATCGCGAAAACCCTGGCTGGTAGCGGTTTTCCAGGCCACCTGGCGCGACGACGTGAACTCGCGCCAGGTGCTCTCTTCATCCGGACGGGTGACTTCAAGCATGGCTTTCAAGGTCAGCCAACAGGCGGCTGCATCCAGAGGTGCGGCGGTGATCGTGGAGCGCGACGACCGGATACCACCTGCCGGTTTGTCCGATACCGTCCCCGACAATGTATCATACAAAGGCGCAAAGAAAACGCGCGTGTCTTCTGATTTGGATATGAAGTGATTATTGACCTGGCGGGCCATACCGGCGTAGATCCCGGTAAGGTCCCACAAAGTACCTTCGGCTCCACCCAGAATAAGTGACAGTCCGTAGTCGGTGGCCTTACGGTGCAAGGTTGACATGCCCAGTCGACTCAAAAGAGAGTAAAAGCGACTGCCGCCATAAGAGTGGAGCATTCGAACAGCCGGAACATTCAATGAACGGGCCAGAGCCGCCGAGGCGGGAACGGCTCCCTGGTAAGTTCGGCTGTAGTTCTCGGGGGCGAAACCGGCAATGCGTATGGGGACGTCGGCCACCAGCTCCTCCGGAAGTAGTTCTCCGGACTGCATCATTCCGCCGTACAACAGAGGTTTGAGAATGCTGCCGGTACTGCGTGGCGAAGTTATCACATCGACATGGTGATGGTGATCCGCCGACACACTGTCCCAGGCGTTACCAACGTAGGCAATCACCGCACCGGTAGAGACATCCAGAATAATCGCCGCGGCGTTATGGACACCGTTACCGGCCAGTGATTCAAGATGCTTGGCTACGACAGCGGAGGCTCGTCGCTGTATGTATCCATCCAAAGTCGTGGTCAAACGTGATGCGCCGGTGGTGGCTGCTCTCGCGGCTCCGTCGTATTCATTTCGTCGTTTGGTTTCAGCTTTGTGCCGAGCCAACAGGTGCGGCGCCGCGCTCGGCAGAGGATGCGGTTTGAGCGGAAGAGGTTCCATCCGAGCCAGCGCGCAGCTTACGGAATCAATAACACCTTGCCGCCACAACCTGCCCAGAAGTCGATCACGCTTGCCCAACAACGCATCTCGGTTGCGACCGGGATGGATAAGGGCCGGACTGTTCGGCAAGACCGCCAGCATGGCCGCCTCGGCCCAGGAGAGTTGCTCGGGTCGACGTCCGAAATAGCGCCAGGCGGCCGCCTCAAGTCCGACCACGTTACCACCGAACGGCGCGTGCGAACTATACAGAGACAGAATACGTTCTTTGTCGGTCGACAACTCCAACCTGAGCGCCATAGCCATCTCCAGCATCTTCTCAACGACCGTGCGCGCCCGGCCACGTCTGGACAAACGGATCGTCTGCATGGTGAGCGTGCTGGCGCCTGATACCACCCGTCGGGAACTCACATTCTGCCACATCGCACGGACCAACGCCAGTGGGTCCACACCGGGATGTCGGTAGAACCGTTGGTCCTCAAAGGCGATCAAGGCTTGAGCGAATCGATTGGGAACCGATGCACCCGGCGGGAAGCGCCACTGTTCATCGGCGGCGATAGTAGCCCCCAACAGTCCACCCTCGCAATCCAGAATGACCGTAGAGTATGGGTCCTCAAACAACGGCGACGGCAAGCAGGTCCAGAACCAGACCAGGCAGATACAGACCAAAGCTGCGATGAGTATCCGTCGAGGTGTGACTATCAAAGCCCCGATGTGCCATGGTCTGACTATCACAGTTTATTACCCGGCTTTACGACTTCGACCCACCTGCCCGGCTGACGAGCGTTGATCGTGGCGTCATACATTGCTTCGACGTGCACCATCGGCATGTAGAATCGTCCAAGGTAACTGGCGTTCATCAGAAAACGATAGGTCCTGGACTTGTCCCTGCGAAGGTCAAAGTAGGTGTAAACACGGTCGTCACGAATGTCCTGAAAGTTGAACCGGGAATTGGTAGTGGCCGATTGACTCTCCATGCGTTGGTTACGAATCTCCCATCCGGAGGGCATGATAGCGGCCAATGCGAGCTCGCGGTAGTGACGATAGTCGTTGCCCGAGTGAGTCACCGTGACCTCGGCGACGATATCCGTCCCCTGCTCCAACTTTGAGACCGCCAGCGTCTCCCCTTTGGGTGTCGTATACCGCACCTTAAGCGTCAGTCCATTGGCGGCAGCCTTCTCCCGACCGGCCGGCGGCGTACCTTCCAAAACCAGGCGCGCGAAAAGCGGATAGTCCATTTTGTTGATGACTGTCACGACTCCGGTGGTATCGTCGGTGACGGGGAGTGGCAACTGCACCAGCGGTGCCGATTCGGTAACCAGTCGGGGCGGATCATGATTCCAGGTGTAGCGAAAGCCCCACTTGTCATCCAACCTGGTGATCCCGGCATAGCGGGCCATTGCGATCAGAGCAAAAGCCGTCGACTGGGTGCTGAGGTATCTTCGGGCGCACAACACGCGAGAAATCTCCTGCACAACCGGCATGGCCCGATCCATCTGCTTCAACAAGCACAACGTTTCCAGTATCATCGCCTCGTCACGAACGTTGGAGCCGTAGGTATAAGAAAGTTCCTGATACTCTTTAACGGTTACGTCGAGATTCTCTACCATCTGTTCCGCCACCTCCGGCTGCCCGGCCAACTGGTAGGCTGCAGCCAAACGCCAGATGGCTGCCTCAGGCAGCGACGACTCCTCTTTCAGTCGGTTCATGGCTCCCAACTCCGGCACACCGGCCAGGGCCAGCGTATAGAGTCGATATGCCTGAGCAAGCTCAGATCGCGTCTCATGCCTGACCCACGCTGCCGCTGCTTTGCGTTGATATTTTTCCCACTGCTCCATCACGCCACTGGGCAGGGCGTAACCGATGCGGGCCGCCTCCAGCAGAAAGTGTCCGGCATAACTGGAACACCAGTCGTTGGAACTGCCGGCCCCTCGCCAGTACCCAAAACCACCGTCGGACGCCTGGAATCTTGGTAGTTTGTGGATAGCCGCTTGGATATTGTTCTGGATCGCATCCTGGCGCTTCGGTCTCAGGTTCAACAGAGCGCTCAAATAGAGTTGTGGGAAAGCAGCGGATGTTGTCTGCTCCACACAGCCATGCGGGTATCGTATCAGGTAACTCAGTCGTTGGGCTAGATTCAATGGCGGTATTCGCGACACTTCGAGCGTCGCCGAATTGGTGCCGGGTGAGCCGGGCAGCGACAGTTTTGACGTCCAGGTCTTGTCCGCACCCACCGCCTGATCGACCACATCGACGACCGGGAAACCGGGCGGCTTGACCTCAAGCTCTATCACCTGTTCGGCTGTTTCACCGCCGCCGGTGGCGCGCATGACCACCTTGGCCGGACCGGGTATGAATCCAGACTTTAGTTTGAACGTGACCAGTTGATCGCCAAGCGAGGAGAATGTGATGCTTTCAGTTGTGGCGCCCTCGACACTCAGAGCACCTTCGACATCGACGCTAACATCGACATTGTTCACCGATGGCTCCAAAGCGAACACCGAGATCGGCAAATCAACGGTTTCTTCGGTAACCATAGAGCGTGGCAGGGTGCCCAGAATCATCAACGGCTTCCGCACCGGCATTGTCTTTTCGGTGGCGCCGAAAGCGCCGTCTCGTCCAGCCACAACCATCATCCGGACCGATCCGACATATTGCGGGATATCGACCCGGTGCGTCCGGCTGTCTTGGGCCGGTAGCGCAAACGGACCCATAAACCTCACCATAGGCACAAATCGGTTAGCCTTCCTGCTTCCTTTTTCGCCGGCCGACTCACCACCGCCGATAGCCAGCAACTGTTCGAGCTTTCCGCCATAGGCGCCGGCCACCATGTCGAATAGATCCCAAGTCTTGACCCCCAGCGCTTCACGCCTGTAGAAATGGTTCCAGGGGTCCGGCGTGGGAAAGCGGGTAAGGTCCAGGAGACCCTCATCGACTATCGCCACAGTATAGGTCATGGCCCGCCCGCTTGCCTCACTCACGGCGAATTCGGCCGTATCCGAGGGTGTTAGCACACTCGGTGCGGTGATCATCGGCGCGAGTTTCGTCCCCGGATCAGTGACCTTGATCGGAATGACACCGTACATGCGAATGGGTAGATCGTTTCCGGCTTGTAGATGTGGTTGCACGAATGTTACGTGGGCATAAACGTTGGGCGCCATATCCTCGGTTGCCGCAAACTGGTAGCGCGTCGGTTCCTCGCCCGCCTCGATCCAATCCGCTTTAACAACGCGGCTGCCGGACTCGATACTTACCAGGGCGCGACCGGCTTGACCGGTGGGAATATTCAAGACGACCTGCTCCCCCACTTGGTACTCCTCCTTATCAGACGAGAAGGTCAGCACATTGGCCGCCCCCGGCGCATCTTTGCGGGCTCGTCCGGCCCAGCCCGGCCAGTCGGCGTAGAATATCTTACCGGTCTGGTGGTTCTCTTCAAGATCACGGGCACGCACCAGGAAACGACCCCAGTTGGGATGGTTGACTCGGAAATCGTATTCTGCTAAGCCTCCCTTGATCCGGACCGTGTCAACATCGAGCGGTTCATAGCCGGTGCGTCCTATATAGTCAGCCGGTGATTCGTCACCCTTCTCCCACCACCAGCGCCAGTGGATTCTGTACAGCTTCACTTCGACCGTCCCGGAGGACACCGGTTCACCCGACCGATCTACCATGGCCAACTTGATAGTATGAGTAGTATCGGTCAATAGCATACCGCGCCTGCGATCTCCTCTGGGCACGCGAAGGCCGACATAGCGAGTAAACGGGTGGTAGCGCTTGCTGCTGTAGTCCACACTGAAAGCGCCGCCCGGCTCGTAAACGCGGGTGCGAAAGGCCGCTCTCAGCATACCGGGAGCCGTCATCTTGATTTGAACCGACGGTTGAAGCGAAGTATACCCGGTGTCGTCCAGATTGCCTTCCCACAGCATGTGGCTTTCCGGCCTGAACCGCGCTGCCTGATCATCGAAAACAAACTCATCGTAGCCTTCAAACCGAGTGCGCGTCGATGCAAAAGTGACTTCGATATCCGATTTTAGTTGCTTAGCCGGTGCGCCGTGCAACCAGGCTGCCGAGAGGCTGCCGTCCAGAGTATCACCCCAGATATAGTCGGGCTCATCTCCAAAGTCGAGATTGACTTTGAGTCGGTTTGGCATGACTGTTTCGATCTTGAGTTTCTTCTCAAAGGTGGCGCCGCCCAGCTTGACCCGGGCCTTCCAGTTTCCGGTGGGAGCGTCGGGCGATGTGGCCAGCCTGAAAACATAGCAGCCGTTCTGCGTTTGTTTGCGATTGAAGGAAGTTACAAGCTGACCGCGTGAGTCGTGCAACTCGAATCTCAGCGGGTGCGTAAGGGGCAGTTGGCCTGTTTTATCCATCAACAAAAACGTGATGAACAACGAGTCACCCGGACGCCACACGCCCCGTTCGCCGTACAGAAAACCCTTGAAGCCACCGGCTACCGACTCGCCGGCTACATCAAAATGACTGACCGACAGCGATGTTCCATCGGCCAGGCGCAGGTACCCGGTTTGGTCGCCTCGTTTGGCAACCAGCAGAAAAGGCGTTTGCTCGGTATGGATAACAGCCATGCCCCGCCCGTCGGTGACGGCACTGCCCACACCGGTCTGCGCGTAATCATACAGCGTGACATCAACACCGCTCAACGGCTTGGTTGTTCCGATATCGGTGGCCACCACCAGTACACTGTCGTTGGCGCCTTTCTTGGCGATCAGTCCCATGTCCGACATTAGAACATTGCGCGAGACGGTGTGACCCTGTGACCAATAGCCCTTGTAGTAGGCCGGATGGCAGGGATCGTTGCGATGCTCGTTCATTTCGCGCCATCCGATCCCGGCGGCTGTCTCCATGGCTTCCCAATTGGAGTTCTCAAGCGGGCTATCCCAACCACTTTGCCACAACTCGTTCGGTCGCCAGTCGGCGTCGGTGTCCCGGCAGGGATACATCACGTGGCGGCGCTGGAAACTTAGGGTAAGATGATACAGCCCGGCCGGATGGTTCTCAACCAGCGGACGAACGTCCAGACCGTAACGAATCCACTCGTTAACCCGACCCATGACCAGGTCCAACGGCACCGTCTCCTTCCAAACAACGCGACCGACCCTTCGCATCTCCCGTCCACCTTTCAGATCATTGACCTGCAAAAACTGCGACATACTGCCCTCAGCGATCGGCGTAGCTTCCACCACCACCGCACGCAGATTGACCGCCTCGAAGGGCACAGTCAGTCCTTCGGTGCCCGGGACTATCACACCCTGCCCAACGAATCTGAGAGCCGGATTGGTCTGTGGGAAACTGACGCTTTGCGAAGTTACACCGCGAAGCTTCTGGCCCAGACTATTTTGCACACCGGCTGCGATAGTCACGCTGACATCCCCAATCCATTGATTCTGATTGTAGACGCGCACTACGTTGCCGTCGATACTGAAACGTGGGCGCTGCACTTTCTCAACAGTGATCAACCCGCCCAGGCTTTGATCTTTTTGAACCGGATCACTGAACCGAATCTCTACATACTGTTCTCTATCCTGCACGGCTCGAAACTGCGTAACGCTGAATGTGTTGACCGGCGGGATAACCACCTCCTGCCTGCCTTCAAGATCGACACCAATGGGATCGCCGTCCCATTCCAAAAGGACCAGCGATGAGTCGTCACCCCTGAAGACGCTATCGACTACAAAGACGTGCATCCGTTGATCGTCATCGTGGCGCCAGCTAATCGGCAGTTCTCTACCTGCCTGCTCGGCTATGAGCAGTTGCTCGACACCCGAGGCATACTCGGCATCAGCCGTTAGCAGGCGGCCGTTCAACTGTTGTATGGCCAGTACCTTCTCATCCACGATCTGCAAGCCCTCGACGTTGACCGTGAACGACTGGGTCATAACGGTGAACTCAAAACTGAATCTGTCCTGCCTCAACTGTCCTTCAACAAAGTCCGCCAGGAACACAGTGACATGATAGGTTTGCCCGGCCGGCAGCCGTTCAGCGGGGCGAAATTCAAGACGGTTCTTGTCACTGAACAAAAGCACACCCTCAAGCTCCGGTTCAAAGATCAGCTGCGAACCTGTGAGCGGCAGGTTGACTTCGCTGGTATCGACTATGTCGTTAACAAAACGAATTCCGATACTACTTTCGCGCGAGATCACTCCCGATGTGTGTGCCGAGATGATCTCCTCCGGCGCCGGGATGATTTCCCCAGTGTCCTTGTCGCCCGTGCACGAGACAAAAAGCAGACCAAGGCACAGAATGACGCCCGCCAAATTGATTGGGTTTTGCATTTGAACACACCTCCACAATTACGTTAAGTATCTTCAACATTGAGGGTGTTAATCATTATACCGCGCTAACTTTCTAACGGCAAGATTTTTGTTGGAATTATCTATCTTTGAGACAGGCGAGCGGAGACGAGTAGGTCGGGTCCGTCTGCGCCTGCGCGACGTGGCGTGAACCCGCCAATCCTGGAGGATCACGGCTTGACCGTGTCGGAACCGCAATGGTACTGACCTACAACAGCAATCCGGCCACCCCCTCATGGTGAGCGGAGTCGAACCATGAACGCTCGGTAGGACTCACGGAACGCCATCTAGAGCGAAGCAACGGGTGGATTCTTAGTGTCATTCCGGCCAAGGCCGGAATCCAGGTCTGTATTCGAAGCCTCTTGTAGGTCAGGTCTCTCTTCTCATGAAGAAGGGTGGCCACGCTACTAAGAGAAGATGGATTCCCGCCTGCGCGGGAATGACAAATTGGGCGCGGGAATGACAAATTGGGCGCGGGAATGACAAATGGGCGCGGGATTTACAATTTGGATGCGGGAATGGCTCGGCCACGGCATCCGGCGCGATCCGAAGATCACTCCGGCACACTCAAGGGGCGTAGCGCCAGAAGGCGGTTTATCGCAGTCTACTCACCGGTCATGAGAAACAGCGGTTGCATTTCGAAACTTTTGTACTGAGGGCGCAGCCGGTTTGTGTCGTAATGCTTGGCCACGTCGACGTATTTCTTGGAACTGGTAACAACGTCGAGAGGCATGTCATCATAGCGACCGTTCTTCAGCACCACCAGTCTGCCATGGATCCCTTTAAGCACCAAATCGAGAGCCAGATTACCGTAGGCCATCGGCACAACAGAATCGATAGCATCCGGATCACCGCCCCGCACCAGGTAGCCCAGTTTTTGATTGATGACATTGATCGGCTTGCCTTTGTTGAACTCCGAAGACATGTCCTTCAATTGTGCCGACACCAACTCGCCGATACCGCCCAGTTTGGCATGACCGAAAGCGTCTTTTTCATGGTCTTTGAACACCATCTCGCTGCCTTCAAAGATGGCTCCTTCAGACACGAGGACAACCGAGTAATTACTGGGATTGACCCGTCGATCATGGGCCAGCAATTCCGTCAGTCGTCCGACATCGAACTTGTGCTCGGGGATAACACAGCGATTGGCCGCCCCGGCCATAGTGGGCAGCATGGCCGTGAAGCCTGCATACCGCCCAAATACTTCAAGAACGAGAAACCGCTCATGCGAACCGGCCGAAGTTCGTAGCGAGTTGGTCATCTGAATGGTGCGGGTGACGCAGGTGCTGAAACCGATGCAATAATCGGTGCCGGGTACGTCGTTGTCCATCGTTTTTGGAATTGCGAGAACCTTGACGCCTTCCTTGTAGAGACGCACACCGTAGCTGAGAGTGTCATCGCCGCCAATCGGTATAAGAAAATCTATCCCCAGAAAGTCGAGATTCTTGAGCACCTCGCCGGTCAGATCGTTGATCTCGTCGTTGTAATCCTTCCGCAAGTGTTCCGGTACGCCCGCTTTGGCCACCCGGCCCGGATGTGTGCGAGATGTGTGCAGGAATGTACCGCCGGTCCGCCCGGCTTTGTTGACGATTTCCTCGCTGAGAACCTGAAACTGATTGCTGTTGTCAACCTGGGGATCGCGAATGATCTCCATGATACCGGACCAGCCCCGCCTGAGGCCCACCACCTGATATCCTTCGCGGATAGCTCGGATCGTGACAGCTCTGATGGCCGGATTCAATCCGGGAACATCGCCACCGCCGGTTAAGATACCTATCACGCCTTTTTTATCGGACCCTGACATATTCGAATCTCCTTTTTGAAACCCAAGCCTGTATCATACCGATCTCAGCCTCCTATGTAACCAATATCCGACGTTTTCGCAATCACTGGATTAACAGACAGACAGCCACGAGTTATAAGTTGACTAATCCTCTTCACTTTACTACCCGTTGTTCGCAACTGAAGACCTGGCCTTGAAAGGAATATTGTGAGCAACACTGTTTTGAGTTGGCTGCTGGATAAAAAGCAGGATCGCTATCGTCGGGCGCAGGTGGATTTGGGGCTGCTGGTGCTCCGAGTAGGTTTGGGATTGATGATGGCCTTCAGTCATGGTTGGGGGAAGTTGATCGGATTTGCCGAGAGGTCAGAAAGCTTTTCGGACCCACTGGGGGTTGGTTCGGCGCTGTCTCTGGGACTGACTGTATTCGCCGAGTTTTTCTGTGCTCTGGCCATACTGTTGGGCCTGCTTACCAGGGCGGCAGCTATTCCCTTGATCGTGACCATGATGGTCGCCGCCTTTGTTGTCCACGGCGCTGATCCCTGGGCTAAGAAGGAGTTCGCGATGCTCTATCTGGTGCCTCTGCTGACTATTCTGATGGCCGGACCGGGGAAGTACTCGCTGGATCACAAGCTCTTTGGTGGCAGTGATCGGCAAACCTGAGCCGGAAAACATCAGATCGTGTCGGCGGTAAACAGGTAGTTTGGGCGGATATAGGCTACCTCGAATCCGTAGCGTACCATATTACGATACGACGGCGCCGATTGTTCAGCCGTCTGTTCGGCGGTTTCAACCACTAACCACTTACAGCCAAGGTCGGTTGCATCTATCGCCCGCTGCGCCAGCAGAGCCGCCTGCCCGCCGCGTCCGCGGTAATCCGGCAAGGTCGCAGCGAAGTCAATCCAGGCACATTCCTCTTGAAAGAACGCAGCCGCCGTGGCCACCGGCGTGTCACCGTCAAACGCGATATAATGCCGCCATCCGGGACGACCAATCGATGACGCCACCCAAGGCACCAACGGCTGCGGCCACTCGAAACTATCCACTACTATCTGTCCGAAAGCCTCGGCATGTTCGGTGGTGATCTGCAGAACTTCGAGATCGCTTGTGAATTTGGGAATAGGCTCGGCAGCGCGGTACAGTTTTACCCAGTTGTTATAATGATAAAGCCCGGCTTCCTCGATAGACGCGACCAAACCAGGTCCCACCACCGGAAGACATGCCTGGATGAAGAATCGTGGTACGCCGCGCTGCTTGTATTGGGCGATCAACGCGAACAGATCGGATGTCGATGTCGGTGCTCTAAGCCCAAGCCCTATCACGCGGTTGAAAGCGAGGACATTGACTTTCGACGCAGCCGCGGCACAGACGTTGTCTATGGGCAGCAGGTCCACACCGCATGCAACTGCTACTTCGACCGTGGCCGCCCGGTGGAAATCCGACCAGGCTGCTACCTCAATTCGCTCAAGACTTCGGATGAATTCCAGGTCGCGCATCTGGTTACGTTCCATCATTACACGGGGACCACACGGTCCTGGCTTATTGATACACCCTCGTCAACCTCATTGCGGACCACGCGGCCATAAATGGCTTTCAAGTTGCGTGGTGCGGCAATCTCGATTCGTTGCACACGTGTCATGCCGGGGCGGAGTCGAGGCAAGAGATTGCCGCACTCGTCCCACGCGACGCGGGACTCGTTCGCAATGACGACCGAAAGGACTTTCACGACCGGTTGGGTCGGCGTTGGGCGACCGCTTTAGAACGACCAGTTGACAATCGGGAAAACCGGAAACTGTCCGCCCTGTTTGATGATATTCACCAGGCCAATCTGAAGCCCGTGCATGGTCACCGCATAGTTTACAAGTCCAAGCTGGACCCCGCTTACATGGTTGGCGTGGTTAACCAGTCCCGACTGGAAGCCTTCCATAGTACCTTTGGTCACGTTGACAAAACAATCCTGCCAGCCGGTGAAATCCGAGTCAGCCATACCGACAGCACCCCACTGATAACCGAGAAACGGCCCGGTAGTGGTGTGATTGACCAGACCGAGGTCCACTCCGGTAACGCTGACATTGCGACCATAAATCATGTTCAGCCGCAAACCCTTGATGGTTATTGCTTCCGGAAAAAGTTGCACCGGGTTGAACAGTGCAAGCTGTATAGGTTTTTCCTGAGCCGAGGCCGGGACACCGACCAACATTAGGGCCACCAGGGCCACCCCACCCAGCACCATCAGTTTCCTAGTCATCTGATCCTCCTGATTTGACCTCGCACACGCCGACTCCTTCACCGATCAGTCAAGCCGGCCGCCTGCATTTTTGAACTTCCTGTTGTTCCCATACTGTCATAGTGGATGCACATTGTCAATCAAAATCGACGCCAGCTTGCTCCGGGGATCACCCTGGGCTGATGCCGTAGATATCCGCATACTTGTCGTACAAGTATTCTATCAGCGGTCGATGCGACAGCGGTTTGCCGGTAACGTGCTTGCACAAGTCGGCGGCGTAGTATCTGGCGCCCTGGCCGTGAATCTTCTCCCCCAGCCAGCAGAACAACCGATCGAATTTCCCGTTTGAGAAGTCATCCAGCAAGCCGGGGAGATCTTTCTGTGCCTGCGTCCAGTATTGGGCGGCATGCATGTTGCCAAGAGCGTAGGTCGGGAAATAACCGAAAATCCCGTGCGACCAATGAACATCCTGCAAACAACCGTTGGCATCCTTGTCGACTTCAAAACCAAGATAGTCCTTGAATCGTTCGTTCCACTGACCTGGGATGTCGGCAACCTTGATATCGCCCGCGATGATAGCTCGCTCAAGTTCAAAGCGCAGCATAATGTGAAGATTGTAGGTGGCTTCGTCCGCTTCCACCCGGATATATGACGGCGACACCCAATTCATGGCGGCGTGGAAATCGTCAAGGCCGACGCCTTGAGTTTCCTCCGGGAAAAGGCGTTGCAACTGCGGAAAGAAGTAGACCCAGAACTGGCGCGAACGGCCGACCATATTCTCCCACATCCGGGACTGCGATTCGTGGATAGCCAGAGAGTCCGTTTCACCCATCGGCGTACCCCAATGCTCTTTGTCCGGGCGCGTCATGTCATACAGAGCGTGGCCGGCCTCGTGCATACCACCGGTCAATCCCTCGGCGATGTCATTTGGATAGTACCGAGTGAGAATCCGCGTATCAAGCGGACCCAGTTCGTTGCATGAAGGGTGCACGGTTTCATCAACCCGACCCGCCTGGAAATCATAGCCTATTGCTGCCGCTACAGCCTCAGAAAATACGCGCTGACGGTCGACGTCGTAAGGGCGTTTGAGAATTCCAATATCCGGTTTTCTGGGCGCATCCTTTATCTTGCCGATAAGTTCCACCAGATCACTGCGCAACCCCTTGAAAGCCGTCTCCACCTCCTGGACTTTTGCCCCCGGTTCGAATTCATCCAGCAAGGCGTCATACGGTTCGGTGGTGAAGCCTATGTAATCAGCTTTGCGGCGGCACAGATCGATGATCTTCTCAAGAATGGGAGCAAACTGGGCAAACTGGGAGTCTTTGCGAGCCTGTGCCCACACTTCCGACGCTTTTGATGTCGTCCGTGCGAATTCTGAGACAAACTCGGTCGGCAGTTTAGTTTCACGATCATACAAACGCCGCCACTCGCGAACATTGACCGCGATCGGAGTGTCGGGATCGGCCACCAAGTCCGACTGCTGGACGGTAGTAAGCAACTCGTCGATTTTGGTATCGGTGAACCACTGATGCGTCAACCGGCTGATCTGAGCCATTTGTTCAGCACGATGATCAACGGCTTTCCTGGGCAGGTAGGCTTCCTGATCCCAGTATAAGACGCCACCGGTTGATTGAAGGATAGCTATCTCTTTCATGTGGCTGATTAGTTCTGCATAAGCTTCCTGAGCAGTCATTCTCATCTCCTGTGTCTGTGGACGTTGCCACCGCCTCGTATAACCTTAAGCTGTGTTATACAGGTAACAAAATCCACAGCCACACTCAAGCTCCAAATCGGCATGCAACTGATGTGAGCAGGTACCGTCCGGCACCTAATTGCCGGATCAAAGACTGAGGCATTACATTGGCTGAGAAGTTGAAACTGTGGAATCAGTATCGGTCAGAAAAAAGACGGGCGCGTGGCCGGGGGGACGACCACACGCCCTGTGGGGGAGGGCTAACGACTCCATCCAAGAAGCAAGAGGAGTTCAGGCAGCAGAAGTCCCGGGTCTGCTGCACCTCGCTCCGCAGACCCGGAGTGCACAACCGCTCCGAGCCAATGACTCAGGTAGCGTCGCCGGTTCCCTTACACAAAACATCAAGCACACACTTCTGATTCCATTCAATCCGTTTTCGATACTTTGAAACGCGCCACCATCTGCTCAAGACCCTCGGCTTGACGATTCAGTTCCTCGGCGGCAGCCGACGACTGGTCGGCCCCCTTGGCTGAGTCCTGAACTATTGAGGCGACGTTTTCAATGTTCTTCGATATCTGTTCAGCGGCGGTTGACTGCTGCTCGGAGGCGGTCGCGATCTGCTGAATCATGTCCATGACGCGCTCCGAGACATTCACGATCTCATTGAGACTGGCGCCGGCTTTGTCGGCCAGTTCGCGGCCGTTGTCGACCTCTTTGACGCCGGTTTCCATCGATTGCACCGCTTCGTTGGTCTCGCTTTGGATGCCTTTGATCATGCTGGTTATTTCACCGGTCGCTTGTCCGGTCCGCTCGGCCAATTTGCGAACCTCGTCGGCCACTACGGCGAAACCACGACCCTGCTCACCGGCTCGGGCGGCCTCAATGGCGGCGTTCAAAGCCAACAGGTTTGTCTGGTCGGCGATGTCGTCAATGACTGAGACAATCTCACCGATCTGATCGGCCGATTTGGCCAGTTTACCGATAGACTGGGCCGACTCGCGAACGACGTCGGCGATAGCCTGCATACCCTGGATAGTGTCACTGACAATCTGGCCGCCGGTTCCGGCGGTATCGGCCGCGTTCTTTGAGGATTCTTTGGCGTCGGCGGCGTTTCGGGCCGACTCTACAATTGTCGCACTCATCTGTTCGACAGCCGTTGAAACCTGACCCACTTGCTGCGCCTGATCGTTGGCGCCGCGTGACATCTCCTCCGACGAAGATGCGATTTCGCGGGCAGCCGTCACCAGTTGCATGGAAGTCTCGGCGAGTTGCCTTACTATATCGGTCAGGTTACTTGTCATAGACTTAAACGATTCACCCAGGACATCCTGCTCCGAGCGCGGCTGCACGTCGACAGTCAAGTCGCCTGAGGCTATTCGTTCGGAGGCCTCGCTCAACTCTCGCAAGAAAGCTATTAGTTTCTCAAACGACTTAGACAGCAATCCCACCTCGCCCTTGGACTTGGTGTTGGGCGCCCAGCGAATGTCGCCTAAGGCCACCGCTTCGGCAGCTTTGGCCATTTCAGAGATCGGTCGGCCTATATGATTGCCGAGGGCGACGCCTAACACGACGGTCATGACCGTCGCGGCCAGAGCGACCAGCAGAGCCAGCAACGAATTGGCCGAGGCTCGGTCGGCCAGGAAGCGTTTGGAGAAATCTATCTCGACGAATCCGACCATCGCGCCGTCGGAATCACGCAGCGGTGCGCAGGTCATCGACAACTCATCGGTCTCCTGCACGACCAGCTCGGTCACATCCTGAAAGGAGCCGCGACTTCCTTCCTGGCCGTTGAGGCTGCGCAGAAAGTTCCGGTCGCGGTCGTAGACCCGTACATCGGAGACAGTGGCGTGGTCCATGTTGTCTTCCTGCCGAGCTGCGGCAATGCTGTGTTCCAGCGCGGCGCCGTCATCGAACTCCATCGTCTGAATGCCCAGGGCCAGGTTCTCGGCCATCAGGTCGGCCATGAAACGGATATCGTTGGCCAGCACCTCCTCGCCAAGCGAGCGGGCCTGCCATGGCGCCACCAGCGACATGTAGAGCCCAAGCACCACGCCTATGCCGACCACCACACCGACCAGTTTGAACCTTATTGAATCAGTTTTCATTATCTACTCCTTTGTCCGAGTGAGCTACACCACAAAGGTGTGCTGCACGACGGTCGTCCCGTTCACTTGACGGTCTTTGCAATCTTCATGATGGCCGGATTCCAGTCCCGTCCCTCCGCTTTGGAGGAAGCCAGATTGAGTGTTACCTGCGGCTTGCCGTCATCACCTACGCCCAGGGCGAGAGTGATTCCATCGGTTGCCAGGTCGGGCTGATTGGTAACGCTCAGCACTTTCTCAGCTTGGGTGTAGGCGGTTACGTCAGCCACTTTGGCCGCGTCGCCCAAACAGAGGATCGACGGTTTGTCAGTCGGCAGTCCGTCCCCATGGTCTACTGAGGCCAGGGTGGCCTTGCCGATCTTCTGACCAACGGCCCCCTTCAATTTGGCCGCCCACTCCTGAGCCCCTATCACGTAGATGGCGATGTCCCCACCGGCGGCCACCGTTTTCTCGAAACCGACCAGTTTCACGATCAAGGCAGCAGCTAATTCCGGCGGGGCGTCGGCGGCTTCCACCTGGCTCGGTACTGTCGACAAGAACAGCACCGCCACCAGTGTGCCCAGGCAAATAACGCGTAACATCATACTATCTCCTTTAGTGCAGTCAGCCTATCTTCACTCCCCCACACCCGGGCGGCAGCGCCCAGGTGGCCGGCCGCCGCGTAATCCCGAACGGCCGACCGAGGGATCATGTCGACGCCATCAATTGAACAAATAGGACACGTCAAACCGAAACTCGGGATAGCTCTCGGTATTGCCGTTGAACTTCTGGATGTGGGCGCTGTGGTCCAACTTGATGGCCACTTTGTCGACCGGCTTGTAAGACATACCTACCGTGTACTTGTAGAATTTGCCGTCGTCGGCCACACCCGACTCATTGTCGCCGCCGTAAGTTTTCTTGGCGATAGTCTCCGGGTTGTTCATCCAATCCCAAAAAACAAAGGGCGCAAAGGTGCCGTGTTCACTGTAGATAAAATAGCCCAACCGGACATAGCCGGTCTTGACGTCATAACTACCGTCGACGACCACATCGTCCACAGTGAGCGCATCGGTCGCCAGGTCTGAACTGGCGCCGAAGAAACGTCCCCGCTGCAATCCGTTCAAGGTTGTGCTCTGAGCCACGGTCAGGACGGCTTCCGGATCTCTTTTGAATTCGTGGTGAGCCTTCCAGTAGGCGGCTTTGATGAGCAGGTTCTTGACCTGCACCTCGGCGAAACCACCGATGACGTTATAATTGTCGCTGGCCATCCAGGGCAGCACACCACCGGAGGGTGAGCCGTCACCGACGCCTTCGGACGGCGTTACATCGGCTGAGCCGATATTCGATAGATAACCGGACAGGCCGATGACGGCCTTGCCGTGGATCTTCGCCCGCAAATCCCATCCGAGCGGGATCAAGTCTTCAGCCGGGCCGTTTTCACCGTTGTCGGTCGAGAGACTGTAGGACCATGTGGTCGACTTACCGGGGAATTGGCCGTGCACCTCGAAAGTGGTCAGACGAGGCAGGATCAAATGGTCACCGTCGAAAAGTTCCGGCGGCTCGATGCCCAGATAGGTCGGCACTTCGTCCAGTTTCTCGTTGAATAATCCAAACTTGCGGTACATCTTACCGAGCTTGAATTGAAGAGCATCGCGGACTTTGATATTACCCCACATATTACGCACTTCCATCTCCTCGGTGGCGACGTTGACGAAAGTCTCGATGTTCTTGGCCGGATTGGCGCGCACAAACAGGTGAAAGTGCGGCAGACTCCACTCGTGTGGTGCCGTCGTCTTCACCGTTTGGCCGTTCTCAATCGACAGTTCACCGAAAACCTTCTCCACGTTGGCGCTCATGTAGCCGTAAATGGTCAAGCCTTCTTTCGCCTCCTCGGTGAACTCCATGCCCATTAGTTCCTCAATAGACAGGTCGAGCAGGTTCCCTTCCTCGGCCATGACCGGCGGTGTTGCCATTAGCACCACTGCAAACAGTCCTGTCAGAAACAAGCTGGTGTGTTTGGTAGCCATGAGTGTATCCCTTCCTCTAGATTAGTGTATTCCTCTCAATACCGAATCTACCGTCCTTGTTAATCCCTGCGTCCATTTGTGTTATCTGCAGCCCTGCCCGTCAAATGTCCAACGACATTCCAAGTCCGAACTTCGCACCGATCTTACTCAAGGTAGTGTTACCCAGGGGATTCGTACTGACTACCCTGCCTTTGTTGAACACATCGTTTCCAAAGGCGAATGCGGTCAACCTATCGTCCATTAACATCTTTTCCAGCCGGACATTGACAATCGTCCGAGCGCCGTCCGTGGCCACTTCGGTGCCGGTGGCTGCAAGCAGGCTTGGATATCTTTGCCTGATGTAATCATAATTGCTCTGACTTGAGTATTCGGTGGCGTGGATGAGTCCGACATTCATACCGATTTCCCCGGGCACACGGAACATACCGCGGACCTTCCACAGGTGCTTCGGCATCACGGAAGTCTCTGGTGTGTTGTCGATTTCGCTGGGACTCAACAGACTGATGTCGAATTCATCGTTCTCTTGGTATTCCCACTCAGAGTGAGTGTAAGAATGGGCCACTTCGAACTTGGTTCCTTTCGAAGGCACGAATCTGAACATTGACTCGACTCCGTAGGTGGTTCCTTTGATGTAATTCCCATACAGGTAGTAATCCACACTCTGGCCCGCAACGACCGGGGATTCCGTATCATCCAGGATCGGAGCTGCCGAAGCCGCGATACCATCGGTAATATTCGAGTAGTACAGGTTCGATTCGAACGAGTATCTCTTTTCAAGGTTTGCCCTGAAGCCCAACTCAAATGTCTGGAACCGGGTAGGTACGGTTTTATTACCATTGATGACACCAACGTTGTCGGGCAATCCCGCCCTGATTCCTCCGGCGGCAGCGGTGATCGCGGCTTGTCCAGCTTCGGAGGCAACAAATGCCGTGGCCGCAGCGGTGGCCGTTGCGTCGGCCGTACCCGCGTCTCCTCCGGCAGCCAGTACGCCGTCATACGCTTGCTGATACACATTGTCGTACACCCCCTGGGTGGCCATTCCAAAAACAGTCTCATCGGAAAGAGTCTGCAATAATAGCAGATCGATATTCGTGTTGTTGTAGCCGGGGGTGGTATAGGATTGCGTGAAACCACCCCACAGGGTAAAGTCCCTGGAAGGAACAAAAGAGAATTTCGCCATCGGTGACAGGTAATAGTCATCGTCCAGCAGCTTATAGTTTTCCGCCTTGAGCCCCAGGAGCAGGTTGACCTTGCCATCGAGCAGCTTGATTTTGTCCTGGACAAACCCACCACTCAAGGACTCCTTGTTATTCGGATCGAGATACCTGACGGCGTCCACGGCATTAACGTCATGTATATCAAAACTCACTATCCGGTAGTTGACTCCCAGGCTGAAATCGTGGAGTGTGCCAACAGGGAAATTGTCCTGCGCCTCGATGTCAACAATGGAGTTCCTTACTTTGTAGCCGCCCAACAGATTCAGAAAATCGTTTTCGACGTTTGTTGATACGCGGGCAAAGAGACTGTGGTTATCGTTGAACCTGTGATCATATCTCACATTTCCGACAAATCTGTTTCGATTGATATCATTCTCAACCAGAACATCCTGACCGTGAATCAACGATAGTTCGGTGTCATAGTTCGTATAGGTGGTCTGCGCTGCTGAATTATAGTGTCCGCCGAAGGACATCTCGGTATTCTCTCCCAGTTGATACGCAGCTTTGGCGCCGCCACTGTACATTGTTGACGTCTCAAAGTCGGAGGAAAATCTATTGGTAATCAAAGTGTCGTTTCCGGTCTCACCATTGGGGACCTCTATCGTCTCTCCTTGAAACTCCGGTAGAACACCATACCCGTCAAACTTCCTCACTTTTGCATATACAGACGCAACCAAACGGTCATTAACCTGGCCTCCGGCTCTTGCGGTGAAATTGCCGTAGGTCGGAGATGCACCGTCGACGCGCAAGCTGAGTCCATCACTGTTTTTGGGAGACTTGGTGAAGATATTTACAACGCCCGTGGCGGAATTGGCGCCATATACCGTGCCACCCGATCCTCTAATCACTTCGATTCTCTGTACTTCATCCAGCGGTATGTCGAAATTGTGAAAGGAGAATGATGATGCCATATTGTCCAGGATTGGTGTACCATCCAACAGATACAACACGGTACCACGGTTGCCGTTTACGGCCGGTGAATTTCGAATGACAGGGGCCACATGGCTGTATTCATCCTGAATGCCCCAGTAACCGGGCACGGTCATCAAGACCTCATGCAACGATGTTGCTCCACTGCTTTTGATATCATCCTCGGTCAGTACATACAAAGACGAGGCTACATCCTGAAGACGTTCCGCCTTTTTTGAAACCGATGAGACTTCCAAATTGAGAAGATCATCCAAAGACATCTCCATCATGTCTTCTGTTGATTGAGCGTAGACTCGCGTTGATTCTGTGTTCATCAACGCCGGTCCGACCATAAGCAGGCCGATCAGAAACCGAGTGATCCGTTTTGCGGTCATGCTGATACCTCTTCCTTAAGATTACACTATTCTCTTTTGCTTCAAATACTGCCGTCCTTGAAAGACACTCGTCTTGATGTCTCTCATTCCCTGTTTCGATTTCCGAATCCTCTCTATCCCCGGCCTTCAGGCGCCATTTGTCAGCACGAGGCGCCCGTTGGCCGATGACTCGATCGGCCGTAAAGCAGAAGTGCAACTGCCATGACGACTAATCTAGAGTCTTTAGTCGGTAGTAGAGTCCTACAGTTGACGGGCAAACTTAGGGTAGCGAATGGGTAGCCCAGTCCCTGTCGATTGCGCCTGATTCTACTGTTCGCCATCCTCCGTGCCTTGCTCCAAACGCTTAAGCGACTTCTCCAGCGATACCCGCTTGCTGCGAATCCCCAGCTTTCGTCTGATATTCTTGCGGTGGGTCTGAACCGTTTGATTGGAGAGGCTCAGCACCGAAGCAATCTGCTTGGTGGCGAAACCCTGTCGGACCATATTGCATATCTGGATTTCGCGGGAGGTCAACCCTTCGCAGACTCGCTCCAGGTTCACGGCCGACGGTGAAAGCACCGACTTGAGGCAACTTTCCAGCACCTCGATAGAATGCCTTTCTGAGTCGCGGCAGCGTTCTTTCAGCTGCAGCAAAAGCGGCTCGACGACGCGTGAGATGTTGTGTTCGTAGACAGAGGCGACAGCTTGCTTCTCGATCTCGACGGTGGCAACAACTTCCTGCAGGGCGATAGACTTTCGCTTCAATTCCAGCCGGCTTTTGGCCAGGTCACGCTGAGAGTCCTCGAGCGCCTGGCCCAACGAGCCCTCGCCGGTCAGGTCCCGGCCGACGACAACGTAGAAACACTCGTCGGAGTGCCTGGCCGAGGTCAGCGAACACTTCCAGGTCAATGTCCGTTCTACCTCACTGCCTTTTCCCGGTCGTGAGTGACCCAGATCTATTGTCTGGCCCAACTCAAGATTTCTGAGACCCTCGCGGACGCGGCTGGGCAGGGGGCCCTTTCCCTCCGACAGCACCTCCCATATCGGTTCGGACGGTCCGTCGTCCACCACCGCCCCAAAGACCGACTGCCAATGGCTGTTGGCCGATACAATGCAGCCTGTGGCATCGACCACCGCGCAGCACAGATTCATACTGTCCAGCAGCCCCAACGGCACTTGAACGCCGGATGACTCTATTTTGATCGAGTGGGCTGTCTGCCTTTCAGGGTCGGCTCCGGGTTCGGAACACCGGGTACTGTCACATTCATTTTCAGGAAACTCGCGCTGTCGGCTCATGATGTCCTATATCCTATGCTAAAACTGTTAACTCTACCGGGCGCAGGCAGGCGACTCGCCTGACTGTCTGTACCCGTTTGCGGCAGGTCTTGTCCGCCGCAGAGGAGACCAACAGATTCGTGTGACCTGCCGCTTTGGTCTGACATGTACTCAGGTGTCAGGTCACAATCCAAGCCTTCAGCGTGGCTCAAGATTCGATTCAATTTTGCAAAACTGTTGTTGTATCTGCGCACTATCATACTCCGAATTACAGTTCTGGTCCGTGTTGCCCCCACCGGGCTTACTGACGCACCTTTCCCTTCAGCAACTCGGCCAGCACCTGGTCGAAAGCTCCCGATCGGAATGGTTTGTTCATGATCGCTTGGCAACCGAATCTCTCCGGTTCGTGGACCATCAGCAGATCGGAATTCCCGGCCAGGATAATAATCAAGTCAGGGTCTATCCGATGCAGTTGCGTGACCGCAGATTCGTCGGTTTCGTCGGCCACCACTTTTTCATCGATCACCACGACATCCACCGGTTGGTCGGACAACATTATGCTGCCTACTCTATCCAGGGCGGCCCGGGCCGTTTTGACCAGGAGCGGCTCATAATTCAGATATCGCAGGATGGCCGCAGCCTCATGCCGGATGTCTTCGTCCGGATCGACGACCATTATCAGACCGCCACGGGAAGCCCCCTCATCCCGGGCAGGTCTCTCCAATTCGTTTGCGGTCAAAGCGAGCGGCAGGAGAATGGTGAAAGTGGTTCCATGCCCGAGGCGCGAGTCTACCGTTATGCGACCTCGACACTCGGCGACGATACTGCGCACCGAAGCCAGGCCCACTCCGCGGCCGTTCACTTTGGTGGTGAAATATGGTTCAAAGATGCGCTCAAGCCGGCTATCGGGAATGCCCAATCCGGTATCGGCGATGGTAAGACGCAAATAGGCGCCGTCCGGTGTCACACCACTGATAGTCTCTCGTGCCATATCCACCGAACAGGAGACAGACAGACGACCACCGTCGGGCATGGCGTCAACGGCGTTGGCCAAAAGGTTGTTCAGGATACGGTACACTTGGCATTCTTCTATTGCCACAGGGGGTAAGTTGTCCGGCACCGATAGCGACAGTGAAACCGCCGATCCCATTAAGACTTGTCGCGTTACTTCGCCGATTACCGAGGCGACATCGTCGGTCCGATGGTGACTGGTTGGACTGTCGACCTGGTTGTGAAGTTTTCGAACGATCTGTTCCGCCCGCTCGATGGCCACCTCCGCCTGTTCCAGCAGAACCAGGGTATCCGGTCGGCCTGCCTGGTCCTCTTTGGCCAGAGAGATATTCCCCGATATGGCGTAGAGTACATTGTTAAAATCATGAGCAATTTCGGCCACGACAGCAGCCGGCGAGTCCTTTTGAGCGGAGGCGGACACCTCGTCTCCGGTTGCCTGAGCGGTGCTGACATCCAGAACCAAAGCGAGACTGCCGCAGTATTGACCACTGGCGAAGCGGGGTGACACCGACAGCATGATTCGTTTCTGACGACCCAGGACGGTAGTGATATCGAGTTCATACCGTGAACTCTCACCCTGCCGTCGTCGCTCGTTTTCCTGCTCCACGGTGACCCTCTGCCGACCCGGAATGAAATCGAGAAGACTTCGGTGGACCAGCTCGGCGGGCGTATCGAAATCAAAGACCTCGGCCAAGGCGGGATTACAAAACTGCACGATCTCGTTTTTGTCGACTAAAGCGACCCCTTCGTTCAGAGAGTTGACGAGGTCCCGATAGCGCTGCTCCGATTCTTGAAAAGCTGCCTCGGCTTTTATACGGTCGGTGATGTCCTCGGCTACACCCAACAGTAGCTCGGGTCTTCCCCGTTGATCCACAATCGGCACCCTCCTGGTCCGCATAATCCGGTCGCCGACCGGGGTGGCAATTGTCTCCTGGTCCCTCGATATCGGAACTGATTGTTCCAGTGCCTGCCGATCCAATTCGGCAAACGGTTGCGACTCAAGTGTACTTCCCGACGGTTCACCCGGGTTGTCCGACGATTGCAGGTTGATCAATTGTAGCCCGGCGCGGCTGGCCAAAACGATTCGCTCACTTTGGGCATCCCTGACATATAGAACATTCGACACGTTGTCGGTGATTGCCTTGACCAGTCTTTCCAGCCGCCAGCACTTGTCAGCGGCCTGGCGGTGCTGCCTGGCTAATTGCCATTTGCACAGGATGCGGTTGACGATGCGCGGCATGGCCGCCAGGGCATGGTTGGCCCGAGATATCGGTTCTACGGTGACCGGCGGCAAGTCCGATGATGACTGAAGAGCCTTCTCATCCTCAGCCAGCAGAAGTAACGGGAACGGTCCCAACTCTCCTTCGCCGCTCACCAAATCAAGGCCCCGGCCGTCGGAAAGGTCACTGTCGGCTATTACGGCGTCGGGCACGATGGTGGCCAGAAACCGCCGGGCATCGCTCAGGCTACGAGCCACCGACAACGTGGTTCCGCTGCCATGGCCCTCAAAAGCACGTTGCACCGATTCGATGCAAGACTGCGATCCGCTGACCAAGAGGATATCTACCTGCATTTCGTCCAATCCCATCTCCAAACTACCCGGTCGTCGGTTTTCGAGGCACCCAACTCCTGCACAATCTCGTTGGCGCCCTGCAAGGGTCCTGTTGTCGGCGTCGCAGTTCGGACCCTGCGCGTTACACACAAAAAGTCGACTTTGAAGAGTACTAAATCAACGCTGGTTTACTGGGTAGAAACTGGGTATACCCGATGGGTAAGGGTATATTTGCCAATCCCACAGCTCGTCATCGAGAGATCACGCGGCCACAAGCGGCTTCTAACGCTCCTGGTCGCGGCGATCGCGATCACTTGTGGGCGGGCGGACGGCCTCGGTTTGCCCCTTTGGAAACATGTCCACCCACTCGAATCCGTTCACCCTTCGATTTCGCTCACCCTTCGACTCCGCTCAGGGCGAGGTTGTGGTGACCACGTTGAGGTCATAAGCCTCGGAGCGCATGAGACCCCTCCAGGGTGCTTTATCACCTCGCGTGACGGCTCACGGGGGACCTGTTTAATCCTTCCGGCAGCTACCTGGATCGAAGGTAACTGGCCAGATTGACCTTTTTGTGCTTTATCTGGAGTTTCTTTCGGACAGCGGCACGGTGCTTTTCCACCGTCTGCAGGGTAACGCTTAGATCATCGGCGATCTCTTTGGATGAGAGTCCCTGTCGGATACGATCACAAATATCCCGCTCACGCGGGGTCAGCTTGTCGTAGTTCTTGGCAAATACATCCAAATCGCTGCCGGCCAAAGATAAGATCGTATCTTCCAGCAATTCGAGATCGGTCTCTGAGATCGAACCACTACTATCGCGCAACTTCTGCACAAACGGAGTCAGAGCATGCTCGACGTTGCTTGAGAGCTCGTGCTTGAAGTCGAACTTTTCCTGCTCGACATGGTTGAGGACTTCCTGTAAGGCCATGTGTTTGGCCGTCAAGGCCTGATGTTCGGATTCGAGTTTGGTGGCTGCTTCACGCAACTCTTCCTCGGCTCGCTTGCGTTCGGAAAGATCGCGAATGGCTGTGACTCGAACCATCCGGCCCTCCAGAGGTATTGTTCTGCCGCGAACTTCAACCGGAATCACGGAACCGTCTTTCTTCATAGCCAGATGCTCGTATGCACCTTCGTGGCGGGCGGCGATGTGTTTTCTGACCAGGCTGCGCGACTCGGGTGCAACCATGTCTTCTACCCGCATGCCCCGCAGTTCGTCCAACGAGCAACCCAACATTCCCGCCATCTGTCGATTGGCATCAAGGACTACGCCTCTTTCCGACATCACAATCCCTTCATGAGACGCCTCAGCCAGCCGCCGGTACCTCTCCTGGCTCTCGCGCAAGGCCCCTTCGGCCCGCTTTCGCATAATGGCATTAGCCATCACCTCACCTATGAGCCGGATTTGCCGCGGTAAATCGTTGGGCCAGGATCGTTCTTTCTCCAGTGTACTGAGAGAGAGAGTCCCGATGAGAACACCACTACCTTCCAAGGCCACCGAAATGTTGGACTTTACACCGTACTTTTTAAGAGCCGCTTTGTCGGCGTTCGCCTCCCCGGGCAAATCGTCCAGCCGTTCTATCACGATCGGATCACCGGACGTGAGTTGTTGTGCCATCCAGGGGAAATCGCCTGATACCGCTTCGTATCTCTGATCGAAATCGGGCTTGGTGAAGCGGTACTCGGCCCGGTGGTCTGAACCGTCCTGCGCCGGAAGCCACATGCTGCATCGATCGGCACCCGCATACTGAATGATGTGTGGCAGCCACTTGGTGACCGTAGCGTCGATTTCAGTGGGGTCCGTTTTCACGAGGTCGGCAGATAACTCGGCCAGTAAGCTCTCGAGCCGAAGACGCGCCGCCAGCGCCTCCTCGTCCCTTTTACGCTCGGTGATATCGGTCATGGCGCCGATCATTCGGATCGGTTGTCCCTTGTCGTTGACCACAAGTTTGGCGATGCTGCTCACCCATTTCACCGAGCCGTCGGGCCAAATGATCCGGTATTCGGTATTGTATGGAGCCTTCTTACCCAGGGTCTCCCTGACCTCAGTCTGTGCGCGCTCCCGGTCGTCCGGGTGGACCGAAACAAGCCAGTCCTCCTCGGAGAGCATGCGTTCCTGAGGTTTCAAACCGAATAGCCCGAAGTATCGTTCGTTGCAGACGGCCAGGTCATTCTCTATGTCCCAGTCGAACATACCCATTCCGGCGGCACCATGGGCCAACTCCAGTCTCTGTTCACTCAGGCTGAGCGCCTCTACGGTCTGTTTGCGCTCGGTTATATCACGCGAAACATTGGCAAGATAGACCAGAGCCCCGGTTGATGGGTCTTTGACTACAAACGTCATCGCATGTACATCCGTAATCTCATTTGTCTTGATATTGCGATACTGTAATTCACCCTCCCACGTCTTGCCCATCAGCAAGGCTGCCACTACCTCGTTTTTGACCATCTCTTTCAAGTGGTCCGGGATGACCTCCATGATGTTGGTGGACTCGACTTCCTCAGGCTCTATCCCCAGCATACTTCCCCCGGCCTGATTCAGGAAGATCATCTGTCCATCAGGCGTAGCCAAATTGACAAGCTCACTACTGTGCTTTACCACCTCGGCCAGCTTTTGTACTTCCTCCTCAACTTGCTTGCGCTCGGTGATGTCCCGACCAATCGAAATGACATACTTCGGGTTGCCGTGCTCGTCACTCATCATCGAGGCCCGGTACTCGGTCGGAATACGTCGTCCGTCCTTGGTGATAAGCGACATCTCTACCGTGGCATGTCCTTCGCTGGCCACCTTCCCCAGTGCCACCGCCGCCCCTGCCAGTTCTTCTTTGCTGTACCAGTCATCCGGCGCTTTCATCGTGAGTATTTCATCATCGCTGTAACCCGAAACCTCGGAGAACGCCTTGTTCCAACGAATCGGCTTGCCGGTCTCGGGTTCGAAGACGAAGAATGTGTCCATCTGAGCGTCAATGGCGGTCCGTGTGAACTCTTCAGCGATCTTGAGCTTTTGAGTGGCCTGTGTCTGTTCGGTGATATCACGAGCATAGATGGCCAGGGCCTTGACCCTGCCCTCGTCGTTGAAGACCGGGTAGATGTTATTGTCGTAAGTTCTTCCAGCTCGCTCATCCTGGAAGCGAACGCTCTGACCGGTGCGAACAACCTCATCACCTTTGGCTTTTCTTGAGGTAACGACCTCATCCGGGAGATAGGCCCACAATCCCAGACCGATCATCTCTTTGACACTCTTCCCCAGCCTCTTGGCTCCGATCTCGTTGATGGCCAGTATACTGCCCTCCAAGTCAACCAGAATCGCAGTTTCGGTAGGGGCGTTGAGCAGGGCTCGAAGGGTCTCCTCGTTTTCTCGAAGCGTCTCTTCCGCCTTTTTACGCTCGGTAATGTTCTCAAAGGCCACACCCAGCATAGTTTCCGACATACGGAAGACGGTGATCTTGAAAGCACCTTCCAACCTCTCGTCTCGGTAGTAGGTATCCTCGGTCTCATAAGTTTGCCCGGTTTTCATCACTGACAGGAAGGAGTCGGAAATCCCGCGTTCCTTGGCTTCCGGCCAAATCTCATTGAACTCTTTGCCGATCCACTCATTCACTTTTATGCCGGTCTGTTGTTCGGCGGCTGGATTGCCATCGAGTAGAATCAACCGATCGGGCGGTTCGTACATGTAAGTGAAAAGCCCGCTGGAGATCGATTCGACAATACCCGCTTTGGTGCGCAGAGAGTCCTCAAGTTCTTCCCCTGCCCGCTTCTGCTCGGTAATATCTCTAACGGTTGCCACCAGGCAGGCTTCGCCGTTGAGCTCTATGACTCCCGCCGACAACAAGCAATCACGTAACTCTCCCGCCGGGTTTGCAAACGGAATCTCCATATCTGTCACATATCCACTCTTCTCCAACGCTTCTTTCATCCGTTCCCGGTCTTTGGGATCGACCCACATGGCCATGTCGGTGGACAACTTACCGACCACGTCTTCTCGCTTATATCCGGTAAGGCGCTCAAAGCCCTCGTTGACGTCAAGGTAGCAGCCGTCGGACAGACGGCTAATAGTGATGGAATCGGGCGAGGAGCGAAAAGCCTGTTTGAACTTCTCCTCGGATTGACGGATGGACTCTTCCATCTGCAACCGCTCAGTAACATCTCGCACGATGGCCAACAAGAGGTCTCGACCCTCAATTGTGAAAACATTCAGCGATACTTCGGCGTCGAAAGTGACGCCATCCGGCTTGATATGTTGCCAGTAAAACAGTTGCGGCTCTCCGCCGTAGGCCGCTTCGAGGAGTTTCCGTGCTTTCCGCTCCGAGGGCTGCCCGTCCGGCTGCATCGGCGGAGAGAAATCCATCGGTGAGTGACCGACGATCTCATCCAACTTGTCGCATCCGAACATTGTCAGTGTTCGTTCATTACATTGGACAAACTTCAGACCGTCCATCGTAACAATGGCGTCGTCGGCCGACTCGAACAAGACGCGGTACTTCTCTTCGCTGCTCACCAGAGCCTCGTGCGCCTGGATACCATCGGTAACGTCCGGAAACACCACCACCCCGGCCACGACTTCACCATGAGCATCTCGGACCGGTGCGGCATTGGCCAGCACCCAGCGATCATGGCCGTCGTCACGCCGGATACGCATGACCACATTTTGCGATGTCTCACTCTTCAAGACAGCCCGAGAGAGCGGCAACTCTTCCGGCTCAAACATCGTGCCGTCTTCGCGAAAGGTCTGCCAGTGCGAAGGATGTGCTTCGACCGGAATCTCCGTTAAGAGTTGGTCGGATTGGCCCCTAATACTCAAAGCGGCGGAGTTTGCCAGGCGAATGCGTACATCGGGAGCATCGGCAATGAGGATACCGGCCGGACTCTGTTCGATGGCGGCCAGCAAAAGTGATTTGGTCTCAGCCAACTCTGTTTCGGTTTCAAGGCGAACCAGAAGGTTGGCGAACATCTGCGCAGCAACATGGAGCCACTGTACCAGTTCCTCCGGCCACTGTCGTTCGGAACGCACGGATGCCAAAACCGCCGCACCGATTATCGAGCCCCGGGCCTTCAGCGGAATCATCAGTCCACCCCGATTGCCATGTTCCTCAAAAAACGCGACATCGGTCGAAGCCTCGGGGGGCAACTCTTCAAGCCGCTCCGCGCGCACGATGCGACCAGCCAGGATCTCTCGAACCGCCCAGGGTGTTTGGTCGTAATCAATGACCGACCTTGGCGGCAAAATACCGGGACGCTCCCATGATTGAGTGGACCGAAAACAACGATCCTGTGAATAGTGCCTGAAAAGCGTGACCCTGTCAGTATCGATCAAGTCCCCGATGCGGCCGAGCCAGTCTGCTATACCTGCATCTACCTGGTCGATTGTTAGTTCCAAGAGCGCAGTCCCCATTTCCGCCAGGAAATGCTCCATGCGCAGACGCTGGTTGACATCGCGATGTTTTTGTTCGCTGACCGAGGCCTCGTGGTCAAGCTCCTCTACCCGCCGCTCCAGTTGGAGAACTCTTTCGACTAATTGCTGGCCAGCGGGTTCATCTTGGTTCATGACCGAGCCTCAGATTCTGCCGGTTCTTTGAGTGGAGCGACGACCCTCGGGTTGAACGAGAAGCTTCCGGATGCGGATACAGAATGTCGCGCTCGTTTGACACAACCATCTTATATAAGGTCTAGTTGAGTACCCAGTCAAGCCAAAAGCCGGGTATCTCAACTGTGCAGCGCGTGCGCCACACAACGTTAACGGCATTCACCAGGCAAAGGTTTGGGTTTTGGGCCCCCCTTTGTCCCACATACAACAAACCCTTCAACCTGGTCGTTGAAGGGGGGTCGAGTGATATAAAGCTGGGACACAGGGATTCGAACCCCGATTACACGGTCCAGAGCCGCGTGCCCTACCATTGGACGATGTCCCAGTTCAATCTTTGTATCGGCAGCTTACAGGCTAACTGGATACCACCCGAAAGCTTCGGCCCGAATATACAAAGCTGGAAAAGTTTGTCAACAGCCAAAAGGCAGGAGAGCCGGCACCGACAGATGAGCAGGTCAGGACCCTCGTGGTCCCGACACAATTGGCGGGTTCGACCCAGGACGAACCCTACAAGATTCACCCTTCGACTCCGCTCAGCATGAACAGCCACCCGTTGCGCCCGGTCACCTGCGCTTCGAAAAGTAATGAACCACCAGCGCCTCCCCCTCAACTCCGATGGACGCTCGTTTGGCCGTGATCCGGTTGCGCAGACTCTGGGTGTGGCCGCGTCTGACTCGTAAACGTTCGGCAGGATATTCGGTGCCGCGACAACTGAGTTTGATACTCGCCGACATCGGTAGCACCGAAAGACCATCACCGACGCAATTGACAATTGATCGTTTGGTATCGTGCAGCCAGAGAATCTCATAATCGACATTGACGATTCTGACTCTAACGTCGCCTGACGATTTCAGTCTCTTGTTAAACAACCCAAGAAGCATCAGATTGCCGAGAAAGTGATCCACCTGGCCGATGGATGGATTGACGATATCTATCTGCCGCGCTTTTTGAGCCAGGCAATGCTCAAAGGCCAACTGCAAATCGCTCTTGTCTTTGTTGACCGGAAAACGGAGCAGTTCGGCTTTGTCCCTGAACTGCGTTGGAATCGACTTGACACTGTCCAGATCGCCGATGATCAGGCTCGGAGTCAGTCCACTAGCGGCAAAAAACCGACAGCCGCCATCCACGGCCACCAGTCGCGCCGCGCCGCAGAGTTTTCGGTAAAAACCGATCTGCTTTTTACGGTATAATCCCGGCAGGAATAAGACCCAGCGTTTCATGCTGTCAGCTTTTCAACCCGGCCGCAGCCGCACCCAAAAGAGCGGTCTCTTTTTCGAGAATGACGCCAACCGGCATCTCGGAAAGCAAAGACCCCATCTTCCCTTTTTTGACAAACCTGCTCATGAACCGCCCCTGATCCAGATGGGTCGCAATCTGTGGGGCGATAGAACCGCACAGGTAGACGCCACCGGTTGTCATGCCGCACAGGGCCAGGTTGGCCGCCTCAGAAGCGTAGCTGTCGACAAGCATGTCAAGCGTCTTCACCGCGACGTCATCGGCATCGGCCAGGGCCTTTTCAATAATGGCAGCCGGTTTGTCGCGCGCCTTTTTGAACCAGTCACCGGTCACCATGCGATCGTGTTCGATCAAGAACCGGTAGATCGTTTCAAGGCCGGGCAAACTGACCACATCCTCCACCTCGACATAGCCGCGATGAGCATAGATGTACTCCCACAGCTCCGCCTCCAGTTGGCTACCGGGCGCGAAATCGGCATGGCCGCCCTCGGATGCATACGGCGTGTAGGTGCGACCATCGAACGATATCAAAGCCTCGCCCAACCCGGTTCCGGCCGCCACCATACCTATATTCCCCTGACCTTTGCCGGCCCCTTCATTAATAGTGTAGAAGCTGTCATCTTTCAAAAGAAAGAGACCGTGGGCCGTGGCTTCCAGATCGTTTATCAACCGCACCTGTTTGAAGCCGAACTCCCCGGCGATGTCCGCCGTATCCAGGCGCCAGGGGATGTTGGTGGCCGTGACGGCATTGTTGATTACGGGACCGGCTACACCGAAACAGGCGGCGGCGCTGTCTGAATGAACGCGCTTTCGGTAGAGTTTGAGAATCGACGAAAAGTCGGAGAAGTCGCAGTTGTCGAAACTCATCCGGTCAAGCAGATGCAGTTCCCCCTTGCGTTGGGTGGCGCGGGCCAGCTTGACCTGGGTGGCCGTGATGTATCCGGCTATCATTGTATGTTATACGTAAGTTTCATCTCAACCGATCCGAGGCCAGCATACGTTGGGGCAAGAAAGATAGCAAGAGGAAAGTGGGGCTAAACCGGATTGATATGACTACAATTCATGCACCAACTCGGCCAGCCCGGCGCGGTCGGTGGCCTTGAAAAAAGCCGATCCCATCACCAGAATATCAGCACCGGCGGAGACAACGTCGGCGGCATTGCTGCTGTCGACACCACCATCGACCATGATCTCTGTTGGCAGGTTGTTCTTGTCTATGTGCGCGCGTGCTGCCTTGATCGTGTCAAGAGCGGACGGGATAAAACTCTGCCCACCGAAACCGGGAAAGACCGACATCACCAGCAACAGATCAAAGGCATGCAGATACGGCAGAACCTGGTCGGCCGTCGCATCCGGGTTAAGCGAGATACCTGCCTTGATCCCCAGCGCATGAATCTGTTCGGCCAACGGTTCCGGCTGGGGATGTACCTCGATGTGAAAAGTGATAGCATCGGCGCCCGCTTTGGCGAACGGCTCGAAGTATTTCTCAGGCTGGGACAACATCAGGTGGACATCCAGATGCAGATCGGTCAGCTTGTCGATAGTGCCTACGATACCGGGTCCGAACGAGATGTTCGGCACGAAGTGGCCGTCCATGATGTCCAGATGGAGCAGGTCGGCAGAGGCTTGTTCACAGCTTTTGATTTCGTCGCCGAGCCGTGCAAAGTCGGCGCCCAAAACTGATGGCGCGAGCTTAATCATGCGGCCAAGGTCGGGGTTCGTTCGAAGATTGGCAATGAAAAACCTGACTGCGTTCCCCCGGTGGCCCATCCGCTACGGCGGGTGGAAATGGGTTCGTTTTGGTGATAAATCACTTTCTCGAGCTTCGCGCGTTGCCTATGTCAGACATCGCTTTAGCCAGCTCCGGCTTGTTATTTGAAATGGGTTTGTTCTCCGTATTTTTAAGTTTGCAAAATGGAATCGATAGTGAGTCTGAAACGGGCATGGTAAAGTGGTGATAAATGCGGATATCTGTTTTGCTTCAGTAGTCATTGGTTGCTCCTTTACCAAAGGGACCGGAGTCTCATTTTGCGTTGATGTTGGATTGCTTATGTATGGGTCCATTCAGCCCGAAGAACCCACCTGCCGCAAGGCTCAGGTGGGGTACCGAAGAAAGAGCGTGCTACTGAACTAACGTGTGTTAACGGGTTGGATCTACTCGAATGGCTCTGTTCTACTTCCACCCATACCACCCATGAGACCAAGCATCGTACCAAGCCCCCCAGAGATGAGGCCAGACGCCGCCACTGGCTGGGCGCTGAAAATAAGAGTATATATTCCACCCATGAAGGCGGCAACGGCGGCTGTGATCACAATGTACATCACCCGGTGCTCGTGGACCTGCTGCCTCTTATGCGAGTCTACGGTCGCTACTATCCGCTGTTTCTTTTCGTCTGTCCTGTTTTCGAAATGTTTGGCAACAAGATCACTGATCCTATTCAGCGATTGAAAAATACCTTTGATGGGGTCCACTTCCTCAATGATCTCTACGGGTGACTCAGAAACCACTGCTCCCTTGTTTTGTTCACTCCCACTGGGATCATCTGGGTCTTTTGGACTGTTAGTATTACTCATGACACCTCCTTATGTCCGATTCTCTCAGTATACACTCACTGTACGTCATCAGCACCGCTCTTGCTTTTGTAGCTTGAATCAATTTACGGAAATTTCGAAGACACACAAAAAAAATTGTTCAGATAATACAAGTAAATACTATTATACTCCATGGGCATTGTCTGAATAGCCTCCTGAACGTAGCGCGTCTTCCATTTTCACCAATCTGTTACGTACACCTCTTTCCAACAATTTCCTAACAAAACTAGCCAAAACACCCCAAAACAAGAAGATACACCAGACACTGTGTTTCCTGTTTTTAATTGTGAGATGGACCTTCAATCTTGTTTCGGGGCATTCCCCAGCACAATTCTCGCATTGCGTATTAGGCCGTCGAGTTTCGGACGGGTTAACGGCGTACCGGCGGTCAGTTCCAAAAACGATTCGTTGCCCTCAAGCGCGACTATCCGCTTACAGTCGATAAACTCCCCCACGCCGTGAGGCGGCAGCAATTCCTCGTGCGGTGTCGGGATCGCACGCTTCTGGTTGAACGGGCAGACTTCCTGACAGATGTCGCACCCGAACAGGAGATCGCCATGCAAAGAAGCGAGATCGTCCGGAATGTCGCCGCGATGTTCGATCGTCAGATACGAGATGCAGCGTCTGGAATCTACCACGCCGTCACCGACTATAGCGCCGGTCGGGCAGGCATCAATACATCGCGTACACTTGCCGCATCGTCCGTGGAGGTTGTCCGGCACTGTGTCGCCCTCCAACTCAATCGAAGTAACGATTTCAGCCAGAAAGAACCATGACCCGAACTCCCGGTTGATCAGCATACTGTTCTTGCCGATGAACCCCATGCCTGCTTTCTCGGCGTAGGCTCGTTCGAGGAATGGTCCGTAGTCGACCCACCATTTAAAGCGAGCCTCTGCCTCATTCTGCACGACAGCGTCGCGGTTGATCGCTGCCTCGATACGTGCTATAAACGCCTTGATCTTCCGCGCTACCACTTTGTGGTAGTCCCGCCCACGAGCGTACCGAGAGACGCGAGCGTGTCCCTTTGGTGTCGGCTCTGAGTTCTCTTGATAGTAGTTCAAGCCTAACATGATGACCGAGCGCACGCCATCCATCAAGTGTGTGGGGTCACTCCGTCGCTCCTTCGATGCGGCCATCCAGGCCATGTCGCCGTGATACCCCTGTTCAAGCCACTGTCGATAGCGCTCGGTGGCGTGCGGGATCTGTTCAGGCGACGTAACTGCACACAGATCGAATCCTGAGGCTTGGGCCAGTCTTTTGATTTCATCGGCGGTGATCATGTTGCGATAATGATAGAAGCGGTTTGCGGCCCAGTCAAATGAATAGTGGCAGGGTCAAGCCCTGTCTCTCGCGCTTCGCGCACGAATGTCATGCTGAGCGCAGTCGAAGCATGAGCGTACTCTCTCTGACACCCCACCTGAAGCGTCACGCATAAGACCCGTTTATGGGCAGGTGGGCTCATTACGTGAAGATGTGAATCCCACCCGGCGCAAAGCCTCGTCGCGAACAAACCCCCATCCGGGTGGCCGCCTCAATTCTTCTTTGGGGCGGCGGGCAAGAAACACCCCCAAACCGAGTTTGAGGGTGCCACCCAGTCGCTCAAGGTGAGGTTGCAAACTAGAAAGCGATTTATCGCCGCGTAGCGCGAAAGAGTGATTTATCACCTGGTTGCTAGGTCAATGGAATAGTTGGGTGCTGCTGCTTCACCCTTCGACTCCGCTCAGGGTGAGGCTGCAAACTGGAAAGTGATTTATCACCCCGTACTCGGCGCTTGCTTTTTTCGGGCCGTGGCTGTTTCTTAGTGCCCTATGTTCAGACCATTCGATGAACCAGCCGACCAAACCGCTCAACATCTCGCCTCAAGCGGTTATTGGCCCGCCTCTGCCGCTGTCTATCTGGCTGAGGGGAAGTATTCGCGTGCTGTAGAGGTATGTAAGGCCAATCTGGCCGAGCAGCCGGACCTGATTTCGGGACGGTTGATTCTGGCCAAGGCGCTTTTGAAAGCCGGTCAGATCGAGTCGGCGGCAGTTCAGTTTTCTCAGGTGCTGTCGCGAGATGCCGACAACCTGGTGGCCCTGAAGTATCTCGGTGATATCAAGTTCGCGGAGGGAGACTCTGCAGGCGCGATGGCCTTGTATGGCCGAATTCTTGAGATAGACCCGGAGTGCCGTGGTATCCGAAGTTCACTTGAGCGTTCAACAACCGAGACAACTCGCACCATTACGCTCAAACGCACGACCGAGTCCAAAGCCACCCAATCAACATCGGCCGGCACCCATGCAATTCCGTTTTTCACCGAGACAATCGGTGATCTTTACCTCAAGCAGGGCCACCCACGTCTGGCCGCCCAAGTGTTCCAGGCAATCACCCAACGCAACCCCAGTCCTCGTATCGCCGACAAACTGGCCGAGGCAGAACAACGCATCTCAGAGAAGGACAATTAACATGTCACAAAAGCGAATCGCCGCGCTCAGAAAACAATTCATGAAAGAAAACCTCGACGGCATGGTTGTTACACGCCTCGATCACGTATTCTACCTGTGTGGCTATACCGGCTCCAACGGCCTTTTGGTCGTCACCAACAAAACCGCGACTTTCCTGACCGATTTTCGCTATACCGACCAGGCCAAGAAAGAAGTCCGCGGCGCGAAAGTTCATGTAATGTCCAAAGGCGACCTGGTGGCTTGTCTGCCTGAGTTTACACATTTGATGAAGAAGAACCTGAAACTTGGCGTGTCGGGTGAACATCTTTCGGTTTCGGGACAAGCTAAGCTGGCCTCTGCCCTTCCCAACTCGCTGATCGTATCGGCCGACTCCGTTTTGGCCGAGCTGGGCTGGGTCAAGGATGCTCATGAAATCAAACAGATCGCCAAAGCAGCCCAGATCGGCGATGTCGCTTGGGGGCGGGTACTCGGGTTGCTGAAACCGGGTGTGCGAGAACGTGAGATTGCAGCCGAGCTTGAGTATCAAATGAAAATGCTCGGCTCGACCAAACCGGCCTTTGACAGCATTGTCGCCTCCGGCTACCGCTCGGCCATGCCGCACGGAGAAGCATCGGACAAGAAGATCGCCAAGGGTGATTTCGTGACTTTTGATTTTGGCGCCGTCGTCAACCGATATGTGTCGGATATGACTCGGACGGTCGTGGTCGGTAAAGCGACTGCTCGCCAGAAAAAGATCTACAATATTGTGCTTAAGGCACAGAAGGCGGGTGTTGCCAAAATCAAGGCCGGGGTCAAAGCGCAAGCAATCGACGAGGCTTGCCGTAAGATCATCACCCGGGCCGGCTACGGTAAAGAGTTCGGGCACGGCACCGGACACGGCATCGGAGTTTACTTTGACCCGATCCACTCAGGGCCCCGCCTGTCCACGATTTCTGATGATAAGTTAAAGGTCAACAACGTGATAACGGTCGAGCCCGGCATCTATATCTCCGGCTGGGGGGGCGTGCGAATTGAAGATGACGTGGTAGTGACCCGCACCGGCGGTCGGGTGCTGACCGAGTCGCCAAAATACTTGTTGGAACTGTAGGGGCTTGAGATTATACTCTTTTGTCAGAGTAAGCAAAAAGAACTGTGGCTAAGTCCGCCCGACCGGGGCGGTTTGGTTGCTGAGGTGTTGGATGAACACAAGTTTTATTAAGAAGCTCATCAAATTGGTCGAAGAATCTGATATAGGTTCGCTCGAAGTCTCCAGTTGGGGGCGACGGGTAAAGATAGTGCACAAACTTGGGCACACCGACAACGGACATAGCGGCGAAACAGTTGTCCTCGCAAGCAGCCCGCCGCCCGCTCCGGCTCCGGTCGCAGCGCCGCCCCCAGTGGCGGCACCGGCACCGATTGAGGCAGCGGCCCCCCCGGCGCCGGCTGAGGACACCGGCAAATATGTCGAGGTCAAATCGCCTATGGTCGGCACCTTTTATGCCGCACCAGCGCCGGATGCTTCGTCTTATGTCTCGTTGAATGAAAAAATCGGTGTTGGCCAGGTCGTGTGCATCGTAGAGGCCATGAAACTGATGAATGAGATCGAGTCCGAAGTTTCGGGAAGAGTTGTCAAGATATTGGTCGAGAACGCTCAACCGGTAGAGTTTGGGCAGGCCATGTTTCTGATCGATCCCGAATAGCGGTCGCCGGTCGCCGGAAGGGACGCCAGTATGAATCTCAAACAGATGCTGGTCGAGATGCTGAACCGTAAAGCATCCGACCTTCATATCAGGGTGGGCAACCGACCGCATTTGCGGGTCAACGGAAAACTGGAACAGATCGCCACCGATCCGGTGACAATTGATCTTATGGACCAGATCGTGTCACAGATTCTGAACGAAAAACAGTTGGAGCGTTTCAACCGCAAGCGTGAAATGGACCTGGCCCTCTCGGTGGCCAAACTGGGACGTTTCCGGATAAACCTGTTTCGTCAGCGCGGCACCTCGGGCGTGGCCATTCGCGCCGTAAACACTCAGGTACCCGGATTCGAAGAACTCAACCTGCCCCCGGTCATAAAAAAACTGGCCGCCGAACAACGCGGGCTGATAGTCCTCACCGGCACCACCGGTTCCGGCAAGTCGACCACCCTGGCTTCCATGATCGAGCACATGAATTCAAATCGTAATTGCAATATCCTCACTGTCGAAGACCCGATAGAGTATATCTACCGCGATAAGAAATCGATAATCGGTCAACGCGAAGTGGGCGGCGACACCGACACTTTCGCCTCGGCCTTGCGTCATGCTTTCCGTCAGGACCCGGATGTGATTCTAATCGGTGAGGTGCGTGATCTGGAGACCATGTCAATCGCGCTTACCGCCGCCGACACCGGTCACCTGGTTCTGACCTCGCTGCATACACTCAATGTGGTGGAGACAGTGACGCGTATCATATCGTTCTTCCCGCCCCATCAACACCAGCAGATTCGCCTCCTGCTCGGTGGTACGCTCAAGTCTATCGTTTGCCAGAGACTGCTTGCCCGATCCGACATGCCGGGCCGGGTACCGGCTTTGGAAATCCTGATCAACACCGGCGCCATCCGCGAGTGCATTCTTGATCCGGAGAAAACCTCCGACTTTCCCGAACTGATGGAGCAAGGCGGCGTCCAGTATGGCATGCAGACTTTCGATCAGTCTATCATGGGTCTTTATAAACAAGGGATGATCTCGTTCGAAGAAGCGATGATACAGGCTACTAACCCGGACGATTTCGACCTACGTGTCCGTGGCGTCACCGGTACGTCCGACCGTTGGGGAAGCGACGATCAGCAGGACGCCCCCGCCGAGGAGTCTTCATCCACCGATCTCGGCGGAGAATTCACTAAGTACTAGTCGCGCATATAGCGTGCAAAGTTGCGGCAGGTCTTGTCCCGCTCTGGCGGGATGTGACCTGCCGCTTTCGTTTGGCTTTTCCAGGGGGGCGGGTCCGTCTTCGCCTGCGCGCCGCGGCGTGAACCCGCCAAAACGTCAGGTCTTCAAGATAAGAGAGACCCGACCTGCAGCGACCACCGCCCCAAACAGGGTTTGAGACGGCCACCCGACGTTTGTTGTTATGTAAGCAGCTTTGTTGGGCGGGTCCTCCGCGCCTTAATTCTAGTTGTACCAAACCCCACTTTAGCGTATATTGATAAACTGTATAATGGCAGGGATTGTCCTGCCGTGACTGTTAATGGAGAGTGTTTTAGTTTGTTTGATAAAGTCCTGATAGCCAATCGCGGCGAAATCGCCCTGCGGGTAATCCGCGCCTGTCGCGAACTGGGTCTGACTACCGTGGCCGTCTATTCGGAAGCTGATCGGGATGCTCTGCATGTTCGATTTGCCGATGAAGATGTCTGTATCGGCCCGGCCCCACCCAATTTGTCCTATCTTGATACAAGGCAGATTATTGCCGCGGCTGAAGTAACCAACGCCGGCGCGATCCATCCCGGTTATGGGTTCTTAGCGGAAAACGCTGACTTCGCCGACATCTGCGAGTCCTGCGGCATCGTGTTTATCGGTCCCACCGCCGACCAAATCCGCAAGATGGGTGACAAAATCGCCGCCAAAGAACTGATGAAAAAAGCCGGTGTCCCAGTCACGCCGGGTTCCGATGGTGTGGTTGGGACTTTTCAGGTGGCCCGCGAAGTGGCCAGGGAAATCGGCTACCCGGTCATGCTCAAAGCGGTGGCCGGAGGCGGTGGCAAGGGGATGCGCATGTGTCGCGACGATGCCGAACTGGAACGCGGTTTTCATATAGCATCTACCGAAGCGGCCAACTCGTTCAGCAACCCCGACCTCTATCTTGAGAAACTTATCCTGAGTCCGCATCATGTAGAGATTCAGGTCATCGGCGACACCCACGGCAATTACTTCCATTTCGGTGAACGTGACTGCTCGGTACAGCGTCGTCACCAGAAACTGATCGAAGAAACACCCTCCCCGCTAATGACGCCCGAGTTGCGCACCAAGATGGGCGAGGCGGCGGTCAATGGGGCCAAGAGAGTTGGGTATCGCGGCGTTGGGACGATTGAGTTCCTGGTTGATGCTGATCGCAATTTCTATTTCATGGAAATGAACACCCGGATACAGGTGGAGCATCCGGTAACCGAAGAAGCGTATGAGATCGACCTGGTCATGGACCAAATTCGGGTAGCCATGGGTGAAGAGTTGAAATATAAGCCGGAAGAACTACAGCCCAAGTGGGCCGTTATCGAGTGTCGAATCAATGCCGAGGACGTCGAGAAGTCCTTCCGGCCTACGCCGGGCACGATTGTCGGCCTGCACATACCGGGCGGTCCGGGTGTGCGCGTCGATCGGGCCGTGTACACTACATACAAAATCCCCCCCTACTACGATTCCATGATCGCCAAGCTGATTTGCAAAGGACGTGACCGGCAGCAGGCATTGATCCGAATGAAGAACGCGCTGAAAGAATTTATTATTGAAGGTCTCCCGACCACGATCCCGTTTCATCAACAGGTGATCGACCATCCGGACTTCGCCAGCGGGAATTACAATCTGGATTTTGTTGAAAAGATGATGACAACTCAAAAAGCAACTCCACCGGCCAAACTGACATTGCAGCGATCCGGTGAGGGCGACGAGAGTAAGACCGAAGACAAGACTAAAGACAAGGATGTCGAACCGGTGGCCGAAACGGCGACCTCAACCGGCGAGGACTCAAGCTAACACGGAGGACAGAGTGAACATCCCGGCCGATCTTAAATATACCAATGAGCATGAGTGGCTCCGCACGGAAGACAAAACAGCTACCATCGGCATCACCGACTGGGCGCAAAGTGAATTGGGCGACATCGTCTTTATCGAACTCCCGGAAGTCGGCAGCACCATCGGCAAGGCGCAACCGTTTGGAACTATCGAAGCGGTCAAGGCGGTGTCGGAGCTTTTTGCACCGGTGACGGGAACGGTGGTCCAGATCAACAGTGCCCTTGAGGATGATCCGATGGCTATCAATCGTGATGCCTATGGCGACGGCTGGATGATCAAAGTGGAATTGTCGAAACCGACCGAGCTGGATCAATTGCTGGACGCAGGAGGTTACCAGAGTATCATCGACGGGTGAACCGGATTGATATGATGCTCCCAATTCAATAGGAATCCGCCTCGACCGAATATGCCTTACGTACCGAACAGTGACGACGACCGTCGCACCATGCTCAAAGAGATCGGCGTCGACCGCATCGAAGAGTTACTCACCGATATTCCAGCCAAGCTGCGGCTGAATCGCCCCCTCGACATCCCGGCCGCCTCCGAACTGGAACTGCTCAACCAGATCCATACAATGGCCGCTCAGAAGGTCACCACGTTGGCCTGTTTTGCAGGCGGCGGGGTGTATGATCACTTTATACCCTCAGCGGTTGCCACAATCATTTCGCGGCCGGAGTTCATGACGGCCTACACTCCCTATCAGCCCGAAGTAGCCCAGGGCACGTTGCAGGTCATGTATGAATTCCAGACACACATTTGTCGATTGACCGGGATGGATGTGGCCAATGGTTCCATGTACGACGGCGCCACGGCCGCCGCCGAAGCTGCCGCCATGGCCTGCCGGGCGACACGTCGAAATCGGGTAGTGGTTTCGGAAACAGTCAACCCCCTGTATCGCCAGGTGCTTCAGACCTATCTATCGGGACGCGATACGCAATTGGTAACAGCGCCCATGGCGTCCGGCCTCACCGACACAGACAGACTGGCCGAGATAGTTGACGACGAGACTGCTTGCGTAATAGTCGGGCAGCCGAACTTCTTCGGCCGGCTTGAAGACCTGACCGGCATGGCTGAAACCGTTCACACCGTCGGCGGAAAACTGGTGGCATGCGTCGATCCAATCGCCCAGGCAATCCTGAAAACCCCGGCCGATTGCGGCGCCGATATCGTCGTCGGCGAGGGGCAACCACTGGGCATACCAATGTCGTTCGGCGGACCGCTGCTCGGATTCTTTGCCACCCGCAAAGAGCTGATCAGGTCGCTACCGGGCAGAGTAGTTGCGCGCACGACCGATGTCGATGGACGGGACGGGTTCGTGCTGACCCTGCAAACAAGAGAGCAACACATACGACGAGAAAAAGCAACCTCCAATATCTGCACCAACCAGGCGTTGTGTGCCGCAGCCGCTGCCGTATACATGTCATTGCTGGGCAAGTCCGGGCTCAAGCAGGCGGCCCTGCTGTCGGCCGAGAGAGCTCAGACGGTAGCGCAACGTTTGGCTGAATTGGACGGATTCGAGCTATGGTTCGATGGACCTTTCGTGCGCGAAGTTGCCATCAAGACGCCGCTACCGGCCGCACGGATAATCCAGGAGTTGGTCACGCGAAATATCCTGCCGGGAATCGATGCCGGTCGATGGTATCCGGGTATGGAAAACTGTTTGATTCTTGCCACTACCGAAAAACGCACCGAACCGGAGATTGATCGCCTGGTCAGTGAAATGGGAAAGCTCGCCTCAAGTCATGTTGTGTCCCGAATGTAAAGTAGAGATTGCGGACGGCCAGGTGAATTGCTCAATCTGCGGCTGGGAACATGCCAAAGAGACGGAGCAGGAGTGGGTGGTACTGGGTACCATTGAAGATCGCCCCTTTGCCGATCTCGCTCGCGAGACGTTGAAGTCATTGGATATCCCGGCCGTTGTCGTCTCCCGCGCAGGTTTTTTTGGGAACATTGGTTTGCCGCTCAATTCTGTTTTCGATGGCGGTAAACTTGGCGTCTTCGAGATTTCGGTGCCGCAGTCATTCGTCAGGGAAGCAGCCGACACCCTGGACATGACGCTCGGCGACAAATGGCGAAGGGAAGGTGTCTAAGTGCCGTTTTGCCCCAAGTGCAAATATGTGTTTCAGAACGGTATCGGAATCTGCCCGGACTGTGACGAACCGCTGGTGGAACATTCGCTCACCGGTAAAGGCGCGGCAATGATGCCCGACGACAGTTGGATGGTGGTCGGAGGAGTTGTCAATCACGACCAAACACGGGTGGCAAAAGGCTCGCTCGACTCATCCAATATCCCGTCGATGGTACTGCCTTCGAAGTTCGCCGTCTTCGGAACCGAAAACCCACAACCGCCCATTGATCCTAACGGCCCGGATGATGGAAGCCTGATTATGGTGCCACGGGAGTTTCACGATGAAGCCCTGGCCATTCTCGAAGCGGTTCTGGGGGATGAACTGTACGGCGAGCAAGCTGATGAATAAACGACACTTGATATAACAAGGAGTTATTATGCGACATGTTTCCATCGTCTTGCTTCTGACGGCTCTGATAATAATGGCGGTCGCCTGCGGTCAACAGGAGGTTGAGACCACCAATGTTATGTCTTCGCCAACTGTTTACTCCAGCATAGAAGAAGCCAAAGCGGCGGTGGGCGAGTCCGGCCGACCGATTGTCGTCGATTTCTATACCGAGTGGTGACCGGGCTGCAAGATGATCGACACGGTCGTGTTGAGAGATTCTGCTGCTATTAAGTTCTTTAATAATGAAATGGCTTTCGTGAGAATAAACGCCGAAGAGGATACTATCCTTGCCCAGGAGTACCGCATCTCCGGTTACCCCACTATCGTGATGCTGGGTGCCGACGGTAAGGAAGTTGATCGGCTGATCGGCTATATCCCCCCGGTACCGTTTGTCCAGAAGTTTCGTGATTACGCTAACGGGATCGGTACGCTTGAGGACCTGCTGAATCGGGCCGCCGCCAAAACCGACCGTGCGCTTTTCATGGAGATTGGCATGAAGTATAAGTATCGGGGCGGCACCGAGGATGCCACCTACTGGTACACCCGGGCGCTTGAGGAAGGGGATGCACTCGACAGCTTGTCGGGTGAGTGCCGGATCGCCCTGGCCGACATGCACCGGCGCGCCAAAAACTACGACAAGGCGCTGGCCGACTATGCTCAAATCACAGCGGACTTCGGTGACCTGCCCGCCGGTACCGACGCCGAGATATGGACAGCCATCATATATCGAAAAACGGGTGACACAGCCAAGGCGGTGGCCCAGTTCGAAGCATTCATAGAGAACCACCCAAATCATGGTGATGCCGAATACTGCAGGCAACAGATCGTGAAATTGACGACACCGGCTGAGGAGGATGATCAGTCACACTAAGTTTGGGACCAAGCCTGTAAGACAAGACTGTTATGAAACATCGAACTCTGATATATGAGAAGTCCGCTCCCGGACGCAAAGGCTACACACTTCCCAGGTGTCAAAAAAGCGAAACCGATATCCTCGCCGCTATCCCGGCTGAGTTACGACGTGGCGACGATGCCGCGTTACCTGAAGTAACCGAGGGTGAGGCCATGCGTCACTTTGTCGAACTTTCGATCAAGAATCATCATATCGACAAAGGGTTCTATCCGCTGGGGTCCTGCACGATGAAGTACAACCCCAAGCTAAACGATGCGGCGGCATCAATGCCCGGTTTTGCCAACCATCACCCCCTCTCTCCCTGCAGTACCGCGCCGGGAATCCTGCATCTCATGTGGGACTTAGCCGCCTGTCTCTCGGAGATTTCAGGGCTGCCCTCAATGTCCTTGCAACCGGTAGCCGGTGCCCACGGTGAGTTTGCCGGGCTGCTCGTCATGCGAGAGTATCACAAGGGTAAGGGTGAACAACGGCATCGGATTATCATACCCGATTCTGCGCATGGTACCAACCCGGCCTCGGTCACCACGGTCGGCTACACGGCGCTGCCCATAGCGTCCAACGAACAGGGCGTGGTGTCACCCGAAGCGGTGGCCGAAGTGATGGATGAAACAGTGGCCGGAATGATGCTGACCAACCCCAACACGCTGGGGATTTTCGAAAAGCATGTTGAACAAATCGCCGAGATCGTACACGCCAAAGGTGGCCTGATGTACATGGACGGCGCCAACTTGAATGCCAACATGGGTATCTTCCGACCCGGCGATGTCGGTTTTGACCTCATGCATTTCAACCTGCACAAAACCTTCTCCACACCGCATGGTGGCGGCGGGCCCGGCGCCGGCGCTCTGGGCGCCACGGCGGAGCTTGACCGATTCCAGCCGCTGCCGGTGTTGGACAAGGACAAAGACGGCGGCCTGTTTTTCAACTATGACCGACCGGACTCTATCGGTCGCTTACACAGTTTCTACGGAAATTTCGGCAACATGGTGCGGGCCTACGCATACATCCGCACCCTGGGCGGTGAAGGACTCAAGCGGGTCAGCGAAGTGGCCGTGCTCAACGCCAACTATCTCAAAGCACTCTTGCGCGATGACTTCGAGATTCCATTCGATGGACCCTGCATGCATGAGTTTGTCGCCTCGGGCAGCCGTCAGAAAAAGCTGGGCGTGCGGACGCACGATATGTCAAAACGTATGCTCGATTTCGGCATTCATTCCCCCACCAATTACTTCCCGCTGATCGTGCCCGAAGCACTCATGATCGAACCGACCGAAACCGAGAGCAAAGAGACGCTTGATGAGTTTGCTCGCATCATGAAACAGATCGCGCGCGAAGTCCAGGAGAATCCCGACCTGGTCAAAACCGCGCCGCACGATACTCCTGTCCGTCGTCTTGACGAAGTACACGCCGCCCGCACCTTGGATGTGTGCTATAAGGGGTGAGGGGGAATAAACACGTTGTTGATAGCACAATGAGTATGACCCGCCACGCTCTTGTCGGACCCTGTCACAAAGCGTCACATTTACTACATCTCCCAGCCTAACAGTCCAAAAAAAGACATCCTAATCTATTGACAATTCTGCCCAGCGATCTTTCTTATGTTTTTATACGTAGAATGTGCCGGACCGTTATTCCATAGGGGTTACCCAAGTGCTCGACGTGTGCAAACTTATTATCACAATCTTGAGTGCTCTGCTTGTATTGCATGAATTGATAAAAAGGCGCTCAAGGAAGTATAAGCAGAATGAGTACAAGGAGTACCGGGAGGACATGGAGGACAAACACACGAAACTTACAGATCAAACAGATTGGCCAAACCAGTACTTCATCCCCATAATATTCCTTATGCTATTGTTACTGACAGTCCTACTCGTTTACGACTATTTCCGGTGAAAGGTGGTTAGTGGTGATTATTCAGGTTTACAGACTGGCAATTGTGGGGCTCCTTGTGGTAGGGGCTTATGATCTATTCACGTCATTTGTCGGGGCAGTTTCACTCTTCAATTTGAGCGGTGAATCGCCACTATATTTCTGGGGGTTGCCGGCAGCCATTGGGATAGGAGCGTTTTCCCTTAACCTGATCACTCAGGCAATCTGGGACAAGCGTCAAGGTATGCGCGGTATAATGCTGGTGTGGGGAGCTTTCCTGATCTACGATTACTATACATCCTACCTTGGGCTGGCCAACATCGTCAGAGGTGGAGAACCATGGAAGATGAACCTCGCAAGCATTGAAACAGTTATCCAGGTGCTGTCCTTGGAACAGGTAGCTGCGATTACTATCATCGCGCTGATTGTCGTTGTCAGTCCGATGACCGCTTTTGTCGTGATCAGGAGACTGAGCGAATTGCAGAGAAAGAACGATGACACCTGACAAGCTGATTGGATACGCCCATGAAGCCTGCTTACCGGCCTGCCGCCGCACGAAATACGAAGATAGATTCCCGCTTTCGCGGGAATGACAGAGGGGCGCAGGAATGACACCCCGCGCTACGCGGGGTTTCTTGCACCGCTACCCCGCGCTCGGCCTGACGAACTCCTTAAGCTTCTCCTCCGATACTTTGTGGAACGAATACTTGTATCCGTAATACAAAGCCAGCCCGTAGAACAAAATATCGAGCGGGCTGAAAGTGTCAATCAGCAACTCCATAGTGATCTGAAGATCGAGATGTGAGATAACTTCGGATACCTGAACACCTTCTTCTTTCGCGATGAAGATACAGTAGGTGAGGATGTTGCCGGACAAACAACCGATCAGCGACAGCACCGCCCCGGCAATCCCAAAACTGACATCGACCCCGGCTCCAAATTGACGTATCGCCAAGCCAACCAGGAAACCGATCCCAACTGCCATCCAGGCGATCTGGTATTCGGTAGCATAAGTGACTCCTGCCCAGATCAAAGCGCCAACGGCCGCAGCCGCCAACCCGGCCATCACCCCCATACCAAGGTTCTGGTTGTCGCGCACTTCCTGCATGTACATCTCCAGTTTCATCTGGTCGATTTCGACCGGAACACTCGCCTGCCCGCTTTCTGATGGTTCCATACGATGCATCTCCTAGGATTCGATTTTTCTCTCTGCCCTGCCTGTCGAATCTGGATTTTGGGGGGGTGTGTCGGCGGTCGATTTAGTCCCCCCGCACCGCTGCAATATAGTCGTGGCTGGTTTGGGGTGCAAGAAGAATCAGAGCGAGTCTGTCGTCCGGCCGCCGCTAGTATCCGGCAATGGTTTGGGCATCAGGCGCAACTCGAACTCAACGCCGCCGTTGTGGAAGTCAATCCGCCGGATCGGTAGGTTCCTGGCCGCGGGGTCCACACATTGTTTCGGTGCACCGAGACGGGTGGGAAAGATACTCTCGGTTTCATGGTCAGGTACCGGGTAATAGTCATATAGTTGACTTGACATCGATAGAGTATCTCCTCTTACACCGGAGATACTGTTGTCCGAGCATCGTTCCCAAAAGAAGTAAACGGCCGCCGTAGTGTCGGGGACCAGCTCAACATGCTCGCTTGAGACTATCAGCCGCACCAGCGAGGCCGGTCGTTTGAATCCGAAACAGGCCGGCCTGGTTTCGTCCGGAATAACTTCGGCCAGCGCCACCACGTGCCATACCGATCGGGGACAGTTCTCACGCTGGGCCGGTTCGACCATTTTGGCATTGAAGAACTCCCATGAACAGGAATCCAGAATCTCACCCGGCAGAATGTTGAGAATCTCTATGAACTCGCTTTCGACGCCCACCCGAAAATCGAAGCCGGCCATAAGATTGTTGCCGGGTTCCAGGACAATTTCCAGCGTGTCCATAATCCGACCGGTGTGGATGGTTACACGTTCGATAGAAACCACAAAATTCCGGCTTGAGTCGACCGACGCCGAAGACTCTTGAGTGCTATCTTCGGACAAGACTCTATTGCTGTCCAACTCTTGGGCGGCCGTGCCATCCTGGTGAAAGGCATTCAGTGACAAGAATAGTAGACCAATCAGGCACAAGCCTGTGCCTTGACGGAAACCACATCTTGGCTTGGCAATAATCATATCGACACAAAAAAAGCCCACCGGTTAGGGTGTATTGACAAACCCTGTGCGTCGCCAGGTGCAGCGCGTTGCGGTGGCGGTGCTGTCAGGCGACTCGCCTGACAGCCGACGGGTTTGACGGCAGGTGTCGGGCGGGGTCGCCCAACACCACCCCGCGATCCAGGGGTTTATCAACAAGCCCGGTAGGGTGGGCTTTCAGATTCGGTGGCTTATTTGACCACTTTGAATTTGTACGGTCCACCCCAGCTCGGTGAGGTCGAAACACCCAGCCTGGCCGGTGCTGAGTATAACCACTTACCGCCCGGCGGGAAAAAAGCTGAATCGATTACGATGGTACCGGCCTGAGGCACCATGACGTCGAAAGACAGTTTCTTTTCGGCTTTGTGAGCGGTGTATTTCTTCTTCACCGACAGACCACCAAAACCGAGCGTGTCCGGAAGCTTGCCGTCCCAGTCCGTCTCACGCACAAAGACGCCGTTGAGGTCCCAGACCGACTCATCCTGCCAGCCGTTGTACCCTTTGATGTCCCCGGCTTCATTAAGGCCGTTACCTGAGTCGGCCACATGAACGACATTCTCCAAATCGGGCGAGGTGATCTTGAAGCCCATGGTGAAACCGGTGAAAATGGTGTCGTTTTCGATTACAATGTCCACCGAAACCGGCTGCCCAGCTTTGATCGTGGCTTCACCAGCCGCCCCCGGGCCGGATAGTTTCAGCGTTATGTCGGTGGCCCCGGCTGAGCCAACGGCAACAACCAGTAAAAAGCCAGTGACGACAAGTAGGGTGTTCGTCCGCATATTTCTCTCCTGATGCTTATACATCAACAACTTATTCTCTCGCTTATTCCGTAAGTATCGACAATTTAGCGGCTTAGATTATACCAGCAGAGCCGAAGATTGTCAACCGAATTCTCTTGATAGAGGACTGGATCGGGCTGCGGGACTATCCTTGCCAAATAGACTTTGATTCCTCATTCACTGGTTTCTTATACCCACGATCTGATTCGGCGACCAAATAGAACCCACAAAGTCCGCAAAATCAATTTCTGTTGACATGTTCTTGCAGCCCTGTTTATTACCTCGATAAACTTGGAGAGAGTATGACAACTGCTGCAAAAACACCGGTTTCCCAATCAGTTCGGGGATCGGGTTATTCGTCGATTGGTAAGAAAATCTGGATGGCGGTCACGGGAGTCACGTTTATCGGCTTTGTGGCCGGCCACCTGATTGGTAACCTTCAAATCTTCCTGGGGCAGGAGAAACTAAACGCTTACGCCCTTTTTCTGCACGACTTGGGCAAGCTCCTGTGGATAGTCCGCGGGACGATGGCCCTGTTCTTGGTGATCCACGTTTGGACGGGTGTACGGCTATACCTGCAGAACAAATCGGCCCGACCGATTTCTTACCGGCGCATGGATCCTGTCGAAACCGGCCTGACGTCGAGAACGATGATCTGGTCGGGGCTAGGGATCTTTCTTTATCTGTTGTACCATCTGTTGCACTTCACTTTCATCACGACTAATCCGGAGTATGCCTCGTTGACCGATGCGGCCGGACGCTTTGATGTTTACTCGATGGTCATTCTCGGTTTTCAGAATTATCTGATCTCTATAGTCTACCTGGTGGCTATGTTTGCTTTGGCCTTTCACATCAATCACGCCTTGCCGAGTTTGCTTCAGACTTTCGGATTGACCCGACCATCATGCCGCACCTGCCTGAAGCGGGTTGGTAACATTGCGGCTATCTTGTTCTTTGTTGGTTATGCATCGATGCCGGTAGCCGTCCTGTTGAACCTCATCAGCCTGCCGGGAGGACACTAATATGACACTCGATCCCAAGATTCCCTCCGGCCCGCTGGCAGAAAAGTGGGACAAACACAAATTCGACATGAAGCTGGTCAACCCGGCCAACAAAAGGAAGTACTCTATAATAGTCGTAGGTTCCGGACTGGCCGGCGCCTCGGCTGCGGCTTCGCTGGCTGAGCTTGGTTATAACGTTTCCTGTTTCTGCTATCAGGACAGCCCGCGCCGCGCCCACAGTATCGCCGCCCAGGGTGGGATCAATGCCAGCAAGAACTATCAAAACGACGGTGACAGCACCTACCGTCTTTTCTATGACACCATCAAAGGCGGCGACTTCCGGTCTCGCGAGGCCAACGTCTACCGTCTGGCCGAGGTTTCCGGTAACATCATCGACCAGTGCGTCGCCCAGGGTGTGCCGTTCGCGCGTGACTACGGCGGCTTGCTGGACAACCGCTCGTTCGGCGGGGCGCAGGTATCCCGAACCTTCTATGCCCGCGGTCAGACCGGCCAGCAGCTTCTGTTGGGTGCCTACTCGGCCCTGGTCCGCCAGATCGGCAAGGGTCAGGTAGCTATGTACAACCGCGCCGAGATGCTTGACCTGGTCGTGGCAGACGGACGGGCCCGCGGTATCGTCGTGCGCGACATGGTCTCAGGCGCTGTCAGTTCGCATGCCGCCGATGCTGTCGTGCTGGCCACCGGTGGATACTCAAACGTCTTCTATCTGTCCACCAACGCCAAAGGCTGCAACGTTACCGCTGCCTATCGCGCCTACAAAAAGGGTGCCTTTTTTGCCAATCCCTGTTACACGCAGATTCATCCGACTTGCATCCCGGTAAGCGGCGACTATCAATCAAAGTTGACCCTTATGTCCGAATCATTGCGCAATGACGGACGCATTTGGGTTCCCACAAGCGCCGACGACAAAAGAGCGGCCAACGATATCCCGGAATCGGATCGCGACTACTATCTCGAACGGAAGTATCCCAGTTTCGGTAATCTGGCGCCACGGGACATTTCATCACGCTCGGCTAAAGAAGCGTGCGATGAAGGTCGCGGAATCGGTGAAACCGGTCTGGGTGTCTATCTTGATTTTGCCGATGCTATCGGACGGCTGGGTGAGAATGTTATCCGCGAACGATATGGCAACCTCTTCCACATGTACGAGAAGATCACCGGCGAGAATCCGTACCAGGTTCCGATGCGCATCTACCCCGCGCTGCATTACACAATGGGCGGCTTGTGGGTGGATTACAATCTTGAGAGCAACCTGCCGGGACTGTTCGTGCTGGGTGAAGCCAACTTCTCCGATCACGGCGCCAACCGGCTGGGTGCCTCGGCCTTGATGCAGGGACTGGCCGATGGATACTTCGTGGTACCTTACACGATGGGCAACTGGCTGGCACGGTCGGGAGTGAGTGACGTGAAAGCCGACCATACCGAATTCAAAAAAGCCGAACAGGAAGTATCCGACCGCACCAAGAAACTGCTCGGTGTCAACGGTAAGCGCACGGTCGATTCGTTCCACCGTGAACTGGGCAAAATCATGTGGGAAAACTGCGGCATGGCGCGCAACGATGCCGGCTTGCGAAAAGCAATCGAAGAGATACCCAAACTCCGTGAAGAGTTCTGGCAGAATGTTCTCGTGCCGGGCGACAACAACGAACTGAACCAGTCGCTCGAACGGGCCGGACGGGTGGCGGACTTCTTGGAGTTCGGTGAAGTGGTCTGTCAGGATGCACTTACCCGAACCGAGTCGTGCGGTGGACATTTCCGCGAGGAAAGTCAGACGGCCGAAGGTGAGGCGATGCGCAACGATGCCGAGTTTACGCACGTCACTGCCTGGGAGTATCAGGGAGTCGGCAAAACACCCACCGAGCACAAGGAAACACTGGAATTCGAAAATGTGGAACTGGCCACGAGGAGTTACAAGTAATGAACCTGACTCTCTTGGTTTGGCGGCAGAAGAACGCTTCGGACAAGGGGAAGATGGAGCGTTACGATGCAAGGGACATTAGCACGCACATGTCCTTTCTGGAGATGCTCGATGTGGCCAACGAGGACCTGACCGAAAAAGGCATCGACCCGATCGCCTTCGATCATGATTGTCGTGAAGGTATCTGCGGTATGTGTTCGCTGATGATTAACGGTATCGCGCACGGCCCAGAGCCGGGCACGACTGTTTGTCAGTTGCACATGCGACACTTCAAAGACGGCGACTCGATCTACATAGAACCCTGGCGCGCACGCGCATTTCCCGTGGTCAAGGACTTGATCGTTGACCGCTCAGCTTTTGAACGTATCCAACAGGTGGGTGGATTTGTTTCTATTAACACCGGCGGCACACCCGACGCCAACGCTATCCCGATCTCGAAGGAGAAAGCCGAACTGGCTATGGACGCAGCTTCCTGTATCGGGTGTGGCGCTTGCGTGGCGGCTTGTCCGAACGCATCGGCGATGTTGTTCGTGTCGGCCAAGGTCACGCAGTACGCCAACCTTCCTCAGGGACAGGTTGAGGCATCCGACCGTGTCGAGAAAATGGTAGCGCAGATGGACGCTGAGGGTTTCGGCAACTGCACCAATCATTATGAGTGCGAGGCTGTCTGTCCGAAGGAGATCAACATCCGTTTCATCGGCCAGCTAAACCGCGAGTTCATGAAAGCCAAGACGGGGCTCGGCAGCTAAGCCACGATTCAGGGCGCGCGCAGCGCGAAAGACCCATTTATGGGTGTCATTCCCGCGAAGGCGGGAATCCATCTTCCTAGTGTCACCCTGAGCGCAGTCGAAGGGTGACACGGTCAAGCCGTGGGTGACATAGTACGTGGCGCACGAGGACGTACACCACGCACGAAACAAGACTGGATGCCGGATCAAGTCCGGCATGACCGATAAATCGGTTCCTCGCGCTTCGCGCCCCCTTCGCTTTCCCCCCGCCCAGACACAACTGGCGGGTTCACGGTACGGCGCGCAGGCGAAGACGGATCCGACATGCTCACCGAGAACGAGCACTGGAACCCAAAACTCACTTGATATGAAAGACAGTCGCTACATGCCTGACCCGTGCTATTTGTGCTCGTGATCGGTAGGGTCCACCTCGTCGTTCATCCGCTTAGCCAGGTTTCTGGCTTCGGAAAGCGTAGGGACGTTCCATTTGCGACGTTCATCATCGGTTATCACGGTGGTGTCAATCGGCTCAATCGTCCACACCCCATCGACCGGCTTGCGCTGGGTGCCAAACCATTGCGGTTGGCCAACGTGCCATAGATATCTATCCTTGGCCGCCGCCGCCAGCCAGAGGTAACTGCTCAGTGTAGAATCAAGCTCGGCGGCTTTAAGGGACAACTCATGGGCCAGCAAATAGTGGCTGCTGTCATCCCCGTGCTGAAGTATCAAGGCGGCATTGAAGTGGTCCGAGGCTGAGATGACCTGACCGTCCTTGAGCATTTCCATCACACGCGATCGACGTCGAGCGTCTCGAACATCCATACCCTCCCAACGCTCCAGTTGTCGGTCCGCCTGATCCTCATCACAGAGCCAAGCCAATTCCCGGTTGTTGACCCGAAAGAACTCTTCGGCAGCAGCTTCGCACTTCTTGATGATCTCCTGCCACCGATCATCAGTGTGCAGTGACGTCAGATCGGCGTCCTTTTGGAGCCAGGTCACATCTCGGTAGCCTATGGCTATGGCTGTATCCAGGTAGAGGAAGGCCTGATCCAGACCGTCGGACTGAGCACAACAGCAGGCGGCGTTGTAGAAAGTGAGCGGGTTGCGAGCGCCGATCTCAATGATAGCTCGATAGTGCTCGGCACATTTGTCGAACTCTTTGGCTTGCATGGCCGCGTTGGCCATCTCCAAGAGTTCCAGTTGCTTGTCGGTGGCTGCAGAAACCGCGGCAACGCTGAGCGAGATTAGACAGAACCAGCAGACAAATCGTCGCATTCCAAGACTCCTTTGTTTTCAATGGGTGCGTAGTGCACGAGGACGTACAATACGCACGGAAAGGCGGGTTCACGCCACGGCGCGCGGGCGAAGACGGACCCGCCCTACGAATCACTCGGTCAATCGTTCAGTGATCATGTCCTTCGTGTTCATCAGAATCGTCATCATGCTCACTATCCGCAGAGTCCGGCGGCGGTGCGAACTCTGTAGACCATTGATGGATCAGTGCTTTGTCATCGTCCGATAGCCTAGCCTCGGAGTGCAGCATCAGGTAGCCGGTCATCGGCATCTCACCCTCCTCGACCTCCTCCCATATTTCCTCGCGAGCGTGTGCTTGCTTGTCGGCCGGCAGAGCCTTCCAGGTGGAGAAGTTGAGATGCTCGCGCGCCTCTCCAACATGGTCAGCCACGACCCACGACACCGGCGCTACCACCGAGTACCACGGCCAGACGGTAGTATTGGAATGGCAATCATAGCACGACCGCTGGAAGACCTTCTGTACCTCCGAATTCTCATCGAACTCCCCGGTCACCGGCGGGTTGTCGCGAGTTACGGGGACGAACTGAATCAGGATCAACAAGCCGAATATGCCGAACACTATGAGACTCTTCTTTGATCGTTTCATGTCAAGCGCTCCGCCGTTTCTTGTCAATTGCCTCAGTCACACCGGATACTAATGAATGCCAGTGCGTATGAGCAAGATTTTTCACAGGCAAGGCGACAAGTCGCTTCTTTGTGCGTCGCGGTATAAATCACCTTTGTGCGCTCCGCGCTTTGTAGCCTCAAAGTGGGTGCTCCCAACCTCACCTTGAGCGGAGTCGAAGGGTGAACCTATTGTGCCAATAACCGTCCCAAACCTTGTGTGAGACGGCGAGTGGGTGGCACCCTCAAACCCGGTTTGGGGGTGATCTTCTGCCTAACACGCACCCGTCCCAAACAAAGTTCGAGACGACCACCCAACCGAAGACTGGATTCCAGTTTTGGCGCCGTAATGACAGTTGGGGAAGTCGTCGCACAAAAAAAACAAAAAAGTGTTTGACATCGATTAAGAAATCCATAAATTAGTCGAAACATTCGCCAAATAGAAACGTCAAGTATTGGAATGAAACGCTAATCCGCCGCGAAACTGTTACGAGGAGAGTTTGATGTTGAATCAAATGAATAACTATATCTCGAATGGCGTACCGAAATTTCGCGGCGGGTGGTGTATGAATCGCTTGTGAACAGATTCACATAAAGATTTCAACCCGCCGCAACCGAAAAGGTCCGGCGGGTTTCTTTTTTGAGCTAAGTCCCGTCGAGCCTTCAACATAAACGACTGAATGAAAAGAAGGTGAGAAAATGACCGCTGAATTCTATGAAGATGAGAAAGCAACCGCCGAGGAAAAAGATATAGGCTCCAAAAAGGCGTTCGGCCGGCTGCTCCCCCTGTTAAAAGAACACACCAAGGGTCTGTTGTTCTGTCTCGGTCTCCTGGCCGGTGCCACTTTGCTGTCGATTTACTGGCCGATTCTGATCAAAACAGCGGTCGATACCGACATCAAAAGCGGCGACTTCGACGGCCTTCTGTGGACCGCTCTGGCCATCGGCGGGCTCCAGGTTGCTACCATCCTGTTTCAGTATATTCAGCGCATTCGTCTGGAAACTATCGGACAGGATGTGATGGTTGCCCTGAAACGCAAACTATACCACCATATTCTGTCGCTGGATGTTTCGTTCTTCGACAAGAACCCGGTAGGTCGACTGCTGGCCCGGGTCGAGTCGGACACGGAAGCGCTTAGGATGCTTTTCACCAACACTGTGGTGCTGGTGGTGGGTGACTTTCTTTTGGTGGCCGGAATCTACGCGGTCATGTTCTATTACAGTTGGCGGCTGGCCTCGCTTCTGTTGATCGTGGTGCCGATAGTTGCGCTGCTGGTAGTGATTTTCGAACGTAAGACGACCAAGCGGTTCTTGAACGTTCGCAAGAAAATGGCCGAAGTGACAGCTACCTTGACGGAGTTTTTGCACGGCATGTCGATTGTGCAGATATTCCATCGCGGCGCCTATGCGCAGCAGCGGGTGAGTACGGCCAACCGGGAGAAGTTCGCCGAAGATACCTATGTCAATATTGCCGTAGTGCTGTTCTTCAACACTGTCTTCTTCTTTGAATCGGTGATGTTAGCGCTGGTTTTGTTTTTTGGCGATCAATGGCGCCAAGCGCACCTGATCACGTCCGGCACGTTCATCATGTTCATTGTATTGATTTGGAAGTCGTTCGAGCCTATCTGGCGCGTTTCGGAACAGTTGTCGACCATTCAAAAAGCTGTGGCCGGCGCCAAGCGGATCTTTGCCCTGCTGTCCACACCACAAAGACTGCTGGACCCGGCCAACCCGGTGCGCCTGACCGGTCTCAAAAAATCGATCCGGTTTGAGAAGGTGTGGTTTTCGTACACCGACGATGACAATTATGCGTTGAAGGACGTCAGTTTCGAGATTCCGGTCGGCAAGCGGTTCGCGCTGGTCGGCGTAACCGGTGGCGGCAAGAGCACGGTGATATCGTTGCTGCTCAGGCTGTACGATCCACAAAAGGGTCGCATCACCATCGACGGCGTTGACATACGCGACATCCGCAAAGCCGACCTGCGCGGCCAGTTTGCCCTGGTGTTACAGGATATCTTTCTCTTCCCCGGCGATGTGACGTCGAACATCTCGCTGGATTCAGATGAGATGGAAGCTGCAACCATCGAGGATGCAGCCCGAACAGTCGAAGCCGACCGGTTCATCGACAAGTTGCCGGACAAGTACGGCACCGAGGTCTCCGAGAAAGGGTCCAATTTCAGCCGCGGTGAACGTCAGCTACTATCGTTCGCGCGCGCGTTGGCATCCGAGCCGGATATCCTTCTGCTCGATGAAGCGACCAGCTCGGTCGACCCGGAGACGGAGCGGACTATTCAGAGTTCGCTTAAGAAACTGATGGCCGATCGTACTTCGATAATCGTGGCCCACCGGTTGTCGACGATTCTCGATGTCGATCAGATTCTGGTCATCCGCCGCGGAGAAATAATCGAACGCGGTTCACACACAGAATTGTTACTGCAGGACGGTTACTACTCGAAACTGTTCCACTTGCAGTTCAAGCATAGAAACGGAGTGTTAGCAGATGCTGGATAAAATAAGATGGTTCTGGCGATATTATCGCCGTTACAAGTATGTACTGGCATTGTTGATTATACTGACGCCAATCCAGGCGGCTTTCCAGGTGTCGATTCCGAGAACGATCGAATTCAGTATCGACTACTTCGAAAGCGGTCAAGTTTCCGATCACTGGGCGGCGCACCTGATAGATGACGCGGCGCATAGTTATGGTCTGTCGACCGCCGCCGGACTGGCCCTTACTCTGGTCATACTCGGTCTAACGGCCGGGATTCTGTATTCAGTGGTACAATCGCATCGAGCCTGGATGAACCTGAAACTGGAGTGGCTGTTTCGCCAGGATGCGTTCGACCGGATCACACTGAAGGGACCGAATTTCTTCAACGACTTTCGAACCGGTGATCTGGTAACCCGCATGACCGACGATGTGGCCGAGAAACTGTCGTGGTTTGCTTGTAGTGGTATATTCCGGCTATACGAGGCTTTGGCTTTCGTAGCTTTCACGATCTACATGATGACCACAATCGATCCGACGTTGACCTTGTGGACGGCCGGTCCGTTGCCTATTTTGATTGTAATCTTCTTCGTGAGCGCATCGGTTTTGGACAAACGTTATGACCATCTGCAAACACGCATTTCGCGTTTCAACGATGTCATGGAAGCCTGTTTCTCGGGCATCCGCGTAGTCAAGGCGTATGTCAAAGAGCCGGCTCAGAAGAAGAGTTTCGAGACGGCGGTGCAGGATCGCCGGAATGCGGAGATTTCAACGATCAAAGCGATGACTGTCGTTGAGTCGATGTACCATTACATCTGGCAGCTCGGCATCATCATTGTGATAGTCGGTGGCGGATACCTCGCTATCAACAGTAATCTGTCGGTCGGCAAGCTCAGCGCCTTTGTCTATTTGACGGTCTACCTGATTTTCCCGATGTTCGACATCGGTCAGTTCCTGGTCAAATCGCGCCAGTCGGCGGTGTCTATCAACCGGCTGGTCGAGCTTGAGAAGGTAGCTCCGATGGTGGCCGACAACGGTCATCAAGGCGCCAACGGCAATGTGGTCGGACGATTGACCTTTGAGAACGTTCGGTTCAGGTTCCCCGATGGTGAGCGGGATATCCTTGATGACATTTCGCTTGAGATCGAAGCCGGTCAAACTGTGGCCGTCGTCGGTCGGGTTGGTTCCGGCAAGAGCTGGTTGATAAACATGATCCCGCGCCTGGTCGAACCGACCGGTGGTGTGGTCAAGCTCGACGGCAATGATCTGAAGATGTTCCGACTTGAGGACCTGCGCAGCAATATCGGCTACGTACCACAGGAGCCGACGCTGTTCTCGGACACGGTGAAGAACAACATTCTGTTCGGACGCGAGAGTGTCTCCGATGCCGTGCTGGAGTGGGCGATCGATGTCGCGCAGCTCAAAGACGAAATCGCTACCTTTCCCAAAGGTATCGAAACTGCAATTGGGACACGCGGCATGTCGATCTCGGGTGGTCAGAAACAGCGACTGGCTCTGGCCCGGGCGCTGGTGGCCAAACCGAAGATATTGATCCTCGACGATTGCACTTCGGCCTTGGACTCGCGCACCGAGACCGCTCTTTGGCAGCGGTTGCACGAAGTGATGCCGGGTATGACGGCGATCCTGATCACGCATCGTCCGGACACCCTTGAGAGCGCGGATAATATTTTCGTGCTGGACAACGGACGGGTGGTCGAAACCGGTAGGCATCATCAGTTGATCGCCGGTGACGGGCATTACGCTCGGATTTACAAACGGTATCGCCTGGCCGAAGAGGTCGGCGCGTAGCTGCCGGTTGACACAACGAGATCGCGCGGCTAAGAGGACTGTGAAATCTCAACGAGTAGGGTGGGTCCGTCTTCGGACCCGCCTTCTTTACTGTGGCCGGTGTACGTCCTCGTGCACCGGCCTGTCTTACGGGCCATGACGGGCGGGAACGTACGCCTCCACTGAGCCGCGCCATTGCTCTGGCGGTTCTCACAATAGCCTTGCCAGCAAAGAGATATGCCCTATATCGAAATGATGCACAAAGACTTGGGTGCATCGATGGGAAGAACTGTTTTGAAACTAATATCTATCATCATTACTGTTTCACTTGGGCTGTGTGCGACGGCTCACTGTTCGGAGTATGATCGGCAGTCTGACTTTGAGGATTCGCTGGAGTTGAAGTATGCGGGAAGCACGGCATGGTCCCATTTTAGTGACATGATTGTGGACGGTCACTTATTGTATGCAGCGATGGTGTTCGGCGTTAAGATTCTGGATCTATCAAACCCTGAAAAACCTTCCCTGGTTAGCCAAGTGTATATGAACGGCAGCCTCACATACTCCTTGGCGCTCCAAAAGCCCTACCTGTACGGTCGTACGGTCGACGGATTGAGCGTATTCGACGTTACCGAGCCAGCAGCGCCTGAGCTTTTAGGCCGACTCGATCATTCGTGTGATGAGGGGGGCATGGCCGTGGCGGGTGACTACGCCTATCTCAGTTGCGGCACACGCCTCGTCACGGTTGATATCTCGATTCCGACGTACCCTGTCATAACGAGTGACATGATCCTGCCAAGGAACGGGGGTGATGCCAGATTCTACGTCGCCGATACCCTCATGTACCTTGCCGCACAGAGATTCTTTGTTGTCAGTATCGCCGATCCCGCACATCCGGAGGTAGTATCTACCATCGGGTGGCCGGATATAGACTGCGCCAAGGATCTCGCCGTGGTGGACAGTCTCGTGTTCATCGCTAACCATCCATGCGGTGAACCGCCGGGTCGTTCCAAGTTCAACATTGTGAATGTTGCGAATCCACTCCTGCCTGAGATCATTGCGACTCACGAGATTGGCGCTGGCGTTTATCACATGGCGAGGAGTTCCCAGAACGTATTTGTCAGTTGTGGTATGACCGGCATAGTCTCATTCGACGTGACCGATCCGACGTCACCGGTGATTGCCGGGTGCTACATGGGTCCAGGAATAGCCGGCCCCATAGTTATGTGCGGCGACCATCTAATCGTTTCCGACGATATGCCTGCGTGGACTCAGTCGCCTGGTCGGATTTGTGATCCGGATTCCACTTCCAGGGCCGATTCTCTGACTCGCCCCGGTGATCTCCAGATTGTCAACGTGTCCGATCCACCGTCACTAACCCTGATCGGACGTGTTCCCACAGGCGCTTTGCACCGCTATCTAGCGGTCTCCGACTCACACGTCTATGTGTCTGAGTTGTCAGGCGATATTGTAGTAGTGGACAACTCGAATTCAGACACCGTGACGAGGAAGCGCAGCATAGAATTGCCACAACTAGCGGGAAAACAATGTGTCTCAGGTGACTACCTATACGTTCCCCTTGGTCCACGAGGGCTGCACATTATGGATGTGTCCAACCTCGACAGTGTCGTGACTGTTGGGGAGGTAGTCACTCAAAGTTCCGCCGGCGCCGTCGATGTGCAGGGCAATTATGCCTACGTCACAGAGAGCCAGTACGGACTTGAGATCGTTGAGATTACCGACCCAAACGCACCGCACGTGGTCGGCTCGATTTTTCTGGAAGGTGGTTTGATAATGGACGTCGCTGTTCACGGTAGTCATGCCTATGTCGCAGCCAGCGACCGCATGCTTGTTGTGGATGTTGCGAACGCCGCCAGTCCCAGTGTTATCGGGGTCTTCATGGGATCATACATCCTCAATCTTGCAGTACAAGACACCTTAGTGTACGCGGGCGGAGGCGCGCGACTCCATGCCATCAGCGTCTCCGACCCTATGAATCCCGTTGGAGTGAGTGAGTGGAATGGAGCCGAGATTAGAGATGTCGCTACCAACGGCGACTATCTGTATACTGCATCAGCGGAAGCGGGGGCACTTATCTTTGACGTGTCCGATCCGGGCCAGATTGTATTGGCGAGTCAGATTCACACACCGCTGTTTGCTGTCGCGGTGTGCGCCACGCATGAATACGTTTGGGTAGGAGACACATACGGGATTCTCAGATATGTGTCACCCGGCAGCAATAACGGTCTCGATCTGCCGACCACATTCACGCTCCATCAGAACTTCCCGAACCCGTTCAACCACTCGACAACCATTTCTTTTTACCTAACCGGCAGCGCGCATACCACGCTGGAGGTGCTGAACATCCTTGGCCAACGGGTTGAGACCCTTCTGGATCGAACTGTACCGAGTGGAACAGTCACTGCAGGGTGGGATGCATCGGGTCACGCTTCCGGGGTATACCTTTATCGATTGACGGTTGGAGATTCACAGCAGACCAAAAAGATGCTACTGCTGAAGTAGGTGTCACCAGGGCAATAAGAGAACCACGTTCTGCATAGCTTTAGGTGGGGGATTGAAGAACTGGATTCCGTGTCAAAGCCCGGAATGACTGGAATTCATAATCCCCTCCGGTATGAAGTCCGGGCCACGTCCAGAGAAGAATCTCGCCAAGCGCGTGATGTCGAAACCCGCCTGCGGCGGTCCCACGGACCGGTGGCCGTCTCAAACCTTGTTTGGGACGGAGAATAGAAAAGCCACCTCCAAACCGGGTTTGAGGGTGCCACCCAATGTGAGCGGCAGATGTCCACATCTGCCGCTTTGTTGTGCCCGCGTGATTATCAGATCGCGCGGGTGATCGTGGCCGAGTCTGAAAACTCGACAACCACAACCCGCCTTCTTCATTGTGGCCGGTGTACGTCCTCGTGCACCGGCGTATTCTTGTCAACACGGGGGGCGCTAAACGGTAGCGGAGAGTACTGTGCGCCCGCAGTCCTATGAACCTCAAAAAACGGCCTTGCAAACAGTACGAAACGTCCTATATTAGTAAGTGTACAAAGGGAAAGAGTGTTTCTGGAGAGGCTTGATCTTGCGGCTGTTGTCAGTCATTACAATAGCTTGTCTTGGGCTGTGTGCGGAAGAGACGCAGGCTGAGCAAAACTTCTATTCTGCCGAAGTAGATTCGGTCCAATTGCAATATGCGGGGAGTGCTCTGTGGAGTGGTCGTCACGACATTCTGGTTGATGGAGATTACATCTATTGCGCGATGACTAACGGCTTGATGGTTATTGACGCGAGCGACCCAACACTGCCCACAATGATCTCCCAAACCTATTTGAATACCCGGGTTAACTGTCTGGCCAAGTCAGGATCGACGGTCTTCTGTGGGACCACATACTCCGGCCTTCTTGTGGTGGACGTATCAAATCCCAGTAGATCGCAGCTAGTGGGGTCAGCCCCACTTGATGGCTGGATCGCCAATCTTGCCTTTGACGACGGATTTGTCTACGCCATTTGCTTGGACTCAATGCACGTTATCGACGTGACGAACCCCCATTCCCCGTCGGCTGTCGCCAGTGTAGTCATTCCCGTCAATTCCAGCATGACGTTTCGAGGCATTGTCGTTTCAGGTGGAGTTGCATTTATCGCGGCAAACGACCTCTACTTGGTCGACATATCCACACCTGCCACACCGCTCCAGATTGCCCGTATCACAGTTCCCCAGATTGCTATTGATGTTGATCTGGGCGATACACTTGCGCTCGTTGCCGGGTTGTCGAGTCGACAGCCGTCTTACCAATCTGTTTTAAGTGTCATCAATGTCCGGGATATCAACTCTCCCTCGATTATTTCGAGCTACGATGTCTGGGGTGATCTGATGAGCGTCACCGTTCGAGGCAGCTATGCATACTTGGCAGCCGGTGAGTCAGGCGTGGCTGTATTTGACATAACAGATCGCTTGGCAATGCAACCAACAGGTTGTTTTCCCCCGTTGGGTCGGGCTTATGAAGTGAATGTGCATGAGGCACTCGCTTTTGTTGATAATTCGGCTCCATTGCTATTCAATGAATCCGAGTTCAATCAGGTTCTGTGTGCGCAGGCGGGAAGGGGCTTTTTACCAGCATCAAATCTTACGCAATCGCCCGATACGGGCGATCTATTGATCCTTGATGTCTCAGATGAATCGTCGTTGGTTGCCGTGGGCGCCTATCCGCACCCTGGTTACGCCACTTCGGTAAAGGTAGTGGGGCAACACGCATTTGTAGCAGATGAAACTGGGGGCGTATCTATCGTCGATGTATCCGGATCAGACACGCTCATTGCGGTCTCAGAAATCGAAGGACCTGAATCGCCGCGCGGTATGGACGTCGCGGGGAACATACTGCTGATAGCGGATCAGCTAACCGGTTTGTTGATTGCTGATGTTTCTGACATTGCCCATCCCCGCATTGTAGGCAGTGCCTCGATAAATGGTTGGACTTCGGATGTCGCAACTGACGGTGAATATGCCTTCGTCGCCGGCGGCAGCCAGGGTCTATTGGTCTTCGACATTTCAGAGCCAACTGTGCCAACAGTCGTCGGACGATCTAACACCAACGATTTCGCTATTGAGGTCATCGTTTCCGAACAGTATGCCTATGTATCGGATCGATACGCAGGCCTACGGGTTTTCGACCTGTCTGATCCGACCCAACCTGTCGCGGTAGGGAAGTATCCGGCTAATGATGAGCCCCTGTGGGTCATTTACCTGGCAAAATGGGGGAACACTCTTGTCCTGGCCGCCGATTTCGAAGTTTTCATTCTGGATGTCACGAACCCACTCGAACCGAAGCAAATCGGCTCGTACGTTTCCTCGAGAATCCAAGACATATCACTGGCAGGTGATCTTCTCTTCCTGGCGACGGCACGGAATGGGATCGAAGTGGTTGACATCTCTGACCCCGTTGCTACTAAGAAAGTATGCACATACGACACTGAAGGCGCGGCGATGGGCGTTGCCTCAAGGGACTCTATGCTCTTTGTTGCCGATCACAACAGCCTTCTCAGGTTTCAATGGCGGGGGTCATCAGACCCGAACGGTCATGGCGTTGTACCAGACGATCTCAGAATCGATCCCGGTTACCCCAACCCGTTCAACCCTTCCACGACCATAGAGTACTCAATTCCGCGAACCTCAAGGCTGAGCCTGTCTGTTTATAATATATTGGGCCAGAAAGTTGCCACGTTGGTTGATGACGTCAAACCGGCCGGATCATACACAGCAAGATGGGGTGGCACAGATGCTGCCGGTAACTCTGTCGCAAGTGGTGTATACCTTTGCACAATCAAAGCAGGAGGTGCTTATCGAACTATCAAGTTAGTCAAAGCGAAGTGAAGCTCGACACACATTACGGTTCACCTTTCTACGAATAATGTCCTGGTGTTCACTCCTTCCTAAACAAATACTTCTCCAATTCGTCTAATTAACCAAACCCCACACCCTCACCGCTGTGCTGTATAAAACGCAGAGTTTGCCTTCCCCATAGGGGCGGGCGTATGTGCATTGACAAAAACGAACAAACCGGTATCTTGCAGAAACTCGGTTACCTCAGACCGTACTCGCAAAATGCCGACCAGTCGGCCCACGACAAAGGAGAGCCAAAATGACACGTCAATTGCTAACGGCAACCCTCATCATCACCCTATTGCTGATCGGCGTCGCCGCTTTTGCCGACAGCAGCCTGCCACCCCCTGCCAACATCCGCCTGACCTACGTCGAAAACTGGCTCAACAACGAGCAGCAAGTATGGATCTGCCCGACCGATAGCAACGTGATAATAGCCAACTGGCGCGACTTTCGTCTCGGATACCGTCAGGTAGGAATCGGTCGTTCCGACGACGGCGGCTTGACCTGGACCGACTCGCTGATCAACAAACCGTGGATGCAGATGTTCGGCTTTGACTCCAAGCAATCCGACCCAACCATGAATGCCGACCGTCAGGGGAATTTCATCATGTCGTCAATGGACTGGGACGGTTTCGGCTTTTCCGGACTCAATACGATTGTGTTTTACAAATCGACCGACAAAGGTATCTCCTGGACCGGACCGGTGCCGTGTGTTTGGAGCGGCAGCGCCGTCACCTTTGAAGACAAGCAGTTTGTGGCCGTCGACCGCACCGGTGGCATCCATGACGGTAATATCTATTGCATCTGGGCTCGCTTCTATGATGGTCCCAACCGTCTGCAGTTCGTTCGTTCCACCGATGGCGCTCAGACTTTTGAGGACACTATAGTGGTCGGACCGCAGCAGTTTCCATCGGGCTGCGGAGTTCGTGATGCCGGGCAGTTTGCCTTTCCGCTGGTCAACTCAAACGGCGATGTGCATTGTTTCTGGCAGGGGTGGGCCTATGACTCTTCCGGCAATTGTACCGGAAACCAGTCTATCAAGCATGCTATCTCAACTGATGGCGGTCAGAGTTTCACCTACCCGGACACCGTGCTTGGCGTCAGCGGCTATCAGTATGCCAACGGCGGCGTCAATACGTACTCGGCGCCGGCGGCTGACGCCGACATTACCGGCGGACCGTTCGACGGCAACATCTATATGTCGTTTACCAATATCGGACCTGAAGATACCGACAGAAGTGACGTTGATTTCGTTCGGTCATTGGACAACGGCGCTACCTGGTCGGAACGGATTCAGATCAACGACGCGCTTGAATCTGACTTGATCGACAGTTTCCATCCCTGGTTGATCGTCAACCAGGAAGGTGTCATCATGGTGATATTCTATGACCAGCGCTATGACTCGCCCAACTACTACCTGTTTGATCTGATGGCGGCCTACTCGTTCGACGGCGGCTTGACTTTCACCAGCAATCACCGAATCACCACGGCTTCGTCGTCACCCGGCGATCTAAAGTTCGACGAGGAGAACGGACCGATCATAGATCCCGAGACCGGATGGTTGCGCCCGCTGTCCGATTCGCGCGCCGGGTTGATCGGTGAGTATATCGGCGTCACCGCCTACCACGACAAAACCAACGCCGTCTGGACCGACTCGCGCGACGGCAACTCAGAAACCTACACGGCCAACTGGTACCTGCCTTTGTTGGAACCGCGACTCGCGGCGCCGGAGCTAGGGTCCTATCCGCCCAGCGCGCCCTCGTTCGCATGGGCAACATCGTGGAAACATGATCAAGACCGCTATCGTCTGGAAATCTCAACCGATGAAACCTTCGGTGTGGATGTGACCTCCCGAACAGTCGACACCAATCTGTACACGCTGGACATCAGCCTGGACGAAGGGAACTACTTCTGGCGGGTCAAGTCGCTCAAGACGACAAACGCAGACTCCTCGGAATACTCGGCTGTGTGGTCATTCACGCTCGATACAACGCCACCCGATCCGCCGCAACTTTCGGAACCGGCCGATGAGACAGTGACTTTAGAGCCACAGCCTTTCTTTGATTGGAGCGATGAGACCAAGGCCGGAGCCCCGGTCACCTATTCGCTGTATGTCTCCACCGACCCGGCCTTCACGCCCGGTCCAAACACAGTCACATACAGCGGTCTGACCACGTCGGAATTGGCTCTTCCCAATCCGTTGCAACCCGACATTCTGACATACTGGAAAGTCGAGGCTATCGACGGTGCTTCGAACAGTTCCGAGTCGGTTGTCTTCACGGTGACCAATTCCAGTCTGGCCTGTGGTGACGTTGACGGTGACGGTGGTCCGGATGTCACCATTGCCGATCTCGTTTACATGGTCGATTACATGTTCAACGACGGCCCGCCACCGCCGGTGATGGCGGCGGCCGATGTCGATGGCTCGGGCGGTGATATTGACATCGCCGATTTGGTGTACATGGTGGACTATATGTTCAACGGCGGCCCGGCGCCGATTTGTAGATAACGCGCAGGATTCACCCTTCGACTGCGCTCAGGGTGACACGGGATGGGCGCACGGTTGGGTGGCAAGGTCTATACCACACAAACGAGCCGCGCCTATGTCATTCCCGCGAAGGCGGGAATCTATCTTCACTTGTAGGTCGAAACCCCTGACCCGGAGGGTCGTCCTGAGCGGAGTCGAAGGACGGGTTTCGACATCCGGGGCTCACGGATGCTCTTCTGCCAAAAAGAGCAGCGGGTGGCCGTCTCAGACCTTGTTTGGGACGGAGACATTTCAGCGGAAGAGTCACCCCCAAAGAGACTTTGAGGGTGCCACCCACCGATGCCATGCCGAGCGGAGTCGACACATGAACAAATCACAACAACGAAAAGCCGGGACCTGTGAGAGTCCCGGCTGAAATCACCCATCTCCGTCTCGACGAGAAACTAACTTACGCCATTCCGGTCGGCCTTGTCATCCTTGCTAGCGACCGCATAGTACACTAAGAACGCGAGCCCGGCCAGAACACACATAAGCCCCAGCGTCCCCTCCTCAGAGACAACATCAGTGAAGAAACTAACCATCGCACCCAAACCTACGCCCAACAGCACCAAACCCCATTTGAGATTCGACAGTGCGGGTGAGGTCTGTCGGGGATAGAGATTCTTGACTCCCTCCTCAACCAAGCCCTTTTCAATCAGGCGGTTACGCGTTCGCGCATCGGAGACGATTTTCACGATCGCCACACACGCTAAGAACATCGCGGGTACTATCACTATTTCCGGCATCTTCAACTCCTTTGCTTGGACTTCTCAATCGTTTCTATATCCATCGGACCGGTTAGCCTGCCCGAAGTTGCAGCGAAAAGCCGAAACTTCTGCAACATATTCTTCGTCTATACTGTCAAACCCAATAAGAAATGGAAATATGGCCGAAAGACCACCGCAAATTGAACGAATTCTCGCAGGAGATCACAAGGCGTTTGAGGAATTCGTCAAAGAGCATCAGCGATTGGTGAGTCATATCGTGTTTAGGATGGTTTCAAACGATGAAGATCGCAAGGACATCTGCCAGGATGTGTTCCTTAAAGTGCATCAGAATCTGGCCGGTTTTCGCAATGAGTCCAAGCTGTCGACCTGGGTTGGCCGAGTAGCCTATAATCGATGCCTGAATCACCTGGAGAAGAAAAAGGTCCCGCTGTTTGAGGACCATTGCGCTGAGGGCAGCACGATCGATAGTGTCATCGGAGAGGCCGTTCAGCCGGACGAGTATACAGAACATCAGGACATGGCCATGCGGCTGCGGGCTGAGATTCAAGAATTGCCCGCACAATACCGGGCCATCGTGTCGCTCTATCATCTCGATGAAATGACCTACAAAGAGATCGGCGAAATCACCAAACTGCCCGAAGGCACCGTCAAAAGCTATCTCTTTCGCGCCCGCAAACTGCTGAAGGAACGGCTGGCTGCAAAGTATCAGCCGGAGGAATTATGAGATACGAACACGCCAACGAGCAACAGTTACAAAAATATGTCGATGAACGCCACCGGCTGGAACGGCCATTAGTCGATCATATCGAACATTGCGGTCTGTGTCAGGAAGCAGTCGCTCAATATCAAATGCTGTTCGATGGCCTGGCCGATGAGCACGATATCCGGCTTCCGGCCGATTTTGCGGCTACCGTAGCTGCTCAGCTACCCGCCACAAAGCCGGTCGAGACAACCGCTGAACGCTGGTCCATGAGCACTGTCCTGGGCGTAGCCGGTCCGCTGTTAATGATTGCAGTTACGATCTATATCCTGGGCTATCAGTCGCTGCTTACCGGGTTCGACGGTTTCAGCACGGGCGCTGTTGGCCTTCTGACCGGTCTGTTCACCGCGGCCGGAGAGTTCCTGCTTCGTTACGGACTACGGGCCGATCTTATCGGCTTTGCCGCCCTTTTGTTGGTGACAATCGGCCTCACCGACAGGCTGCTTCGTGCCCTCCGTCACGGAAAAGCCATGCTGATGGCGTAAGGCCCCAAGCAGAGCCCTTGCTCTTTCCAAGCCTCAAATGTAAGTAGGTCGTCCGCCCCGGCGGATTAGCGGTTCCGACAAGTTTCTTAGGGCAGGTCCGTCTCCGCCCCGCCTTCTTTGTCTGTCATTCTGGCGAAGGCCAGAATCCAGTCCCGGAATCGAAGAGTGGATTCCGGGTCAAAGCCCGAAATGACGGAACGAAGCGTCTTGTAGGTCGAAACCACAAGTGACTTCCAACCGTCCGATCCAAGGCCGCCCCCTACGCTATGAAGCACGGAACAAATCTCTCCCACCACGGTTAAACAATTACAGAAAAGTAGATTCTAACCGTCCATTATGAGTCCATGGACACGCAGGAGAAGTCTTGACATGATGTATACCTTACCCGAACTCGGATATGAGTACGATGCCCTGGAGTCGTTTATCGACGCCCAAACGATGGAAATCCATCACTCCAAACACCACGCTGCTTACGTGGCCAAGTTGAACGCCGCCCTGGAGGGTCACGGAGAGTTGGCCACCAAGAGCGCCGAACAGATCATTTGCAAGCTGGACCAGGTGCCGGAAGATATCCGCACCGCGGTTCGAAACAACGGCGGTGGCCATGTCAACCACAGTTTCTTCTGGCAAATCCTCAAGCCGAATGTCGCTTTCAAAGGTGAGATTGCTGAAGCGATCAATGCCAAGTTCGGCGGGCTAGACAAATTCAAGGAAGAGTTTTTGAAAACGGCCGTGGGTGTCTTTGGCAGCGGCTGGGCCTGGCTGGTGATTGATAGTGGCGGTGATCTCAGCCTGATGGGCACACCGAATCAGGACAACCCAATCAGTTCCGGCTATACGCCGGTGATGGGTGTCGATGTTTGGGAGCACGCTTACTATCTCAAGTATCAGAACCGCCGCCCCGATTATGTTCAGGCGATTTTCAACGTGATGAACTGGGAGAAGATCAACGAGTTCTACGTAATGACGCGCCAGACGGCGAAGTCGATGTAAAACATCTCTGACATTTCAACGTTGTCGAAGCCCCGGACCTTTGGTTCGGGGTTTTTGTTGGGCTGAATCACTTCACTGGCGTAGCGGCGGGGCTTGTCTCCGCCGATCACCCATCTTGTAGGGCGGGTCTTCTGCGATCCCGCAATGATTGGCTGGGCTGAAGTAGGTCGGAACCCTCTTAGCGGTTCCGACAAGAAGAGTCGGCACAACCAGAAGTGGTTCTGCCCTACAATCAGTCCGTGTCACCCTGAGCGCAGTCGAAGGGTGAAACTTACTGATAGTTCATGGTTCGACTCCGCTCACCATGAGGTGTTGTAGTTCCGACATAACGAAACGACAGTACCAGAAGCGGTCCTGCCCTACGAGTTGAAGATCATGCGGGCACATGATCCGACATCAAGCCGGGGGCCACCGGACTAGTCGCAAACGTGAGCCAGTAGTATCCTACATGCCCTAAGTTCAAATACTCTGGCTTTCTCAAACAGGGTTGCTTGGAGCTTTTGCGGCCCGCTCTTCAACCTGAACCAGCGTAACGTCCAACCACACTTCCGAGAGCCGGCGTGGTGGAATAGTAGACACGGGGCAGCCCAGGTAGAACCGTCAGGGCGCCCGTTGTGAATCCTTGATATCCTATGACACCGCCGCTACTGGTCGTCGCTATAGAAGAACACGACAGCCCGGCCAGCCTTCCTCGCCTGAGTGGCGGTATATTTGACTCGGTCGATCTGCCGATCCTTGTCATCGTACAGTATGATCGTGCCCCCTCGCTTATTGGACAGTACGATCGGTTTCAAAGGCTTCACGGTCAGCGCTTCTCCGGGCTGCAAAACTAGTTTCTCTGCCTTAAACAGATTGTCCAGCATCAGTTCCTTTTCCCCCCAACCTCGGTCTTTCTCGTCCCAAGTTTGCCAGGCCACCAGGCGCCACCCTTTGAGACTGATCTTCTTGGCCCCGAGGTTAATAAGTGATATCCACTCCTTGCCTTTGTCCCGGCCCCTGGGATTCACCAGCACCGCGGCAATATAAACATCGACTTCTTCGTCGGCATAGTGGATGCGCGTCTTTCTCTCCTTTAAGTCCCTGATTTCTTCGGGGTGATCCACGAAGATTCTCTCGGGGTAATGACTCGCCTTGACCCTTTTCTTCTTGGCTGAATCCTCACTCCAGAACATCGGGTTCGCCTTTGCCACTTCCTTGGGGAATTTGAGTCCGGTGCGCTCCTCGATTTCTTTCACCGTGGCCTGATACACCTGGGCGCTGTACATCCCCTTCGCATCATTGTCACGCAAGGCAATTTCGTCCTGCCAGGATATGAAGGCTCGCACATCCAGTTTATTAGTGTGTTTGTTGATAAAGCATACAACCTTGAAGAAGCCGGCCGGTACCTCTGCGCTGTCCTTCCCAGGGACTTTGACGATTCGCGGATCGTCGCCGTGTATTGGTCCCGAGATCGAAGTGATTTTTCCACCTTGAGCGAGGTCCAGCTTATTCACCCACATCTCAATCGAGACCCACTCATCCCGGTTGAAATTGTTGTGTTGCAGAGTAGCATTCGTGTACCAGAATGTATCGTCACCGGCTTTCTTGGCTGCGTTTCTGGTTTTGCCCCAAGTGGCGTTAGCACGCATGGCCACATGACCGCGGTCCCATGGATTGTCTCCGCGTTCGTGCCTGTCCTTGTAGTAGTCGTTGTCCAACTGGAAGCCTTTGTCGATTCTTGGATCGACCTTCCACGCCTTGTGTTTCTTGATCTTCTTGAACAACTTCTGATCGATGTTCAAGGCCGCGAAAATCGGGCAACGCCTCTCATGGTCAATCAACATCGTGTAGTTTACGTAGTCGGCGTACACATCATCCCTCAGATCCGGATCGCCGAGCACATATGAGCGCAGTTGTCCTCTCGGCTGAGGCAATGGAATAGTCACGCCTTTAAGGAATTTCTCATCATATCCTGGCATTTTTAGATCCTCCTAATTGGATTGTTAATATTCTCAACCAGACTGCCCACACAGTTCTCATCAAACCAAGTGCGCTCATGCCGATCAATCACTCGCCAAGTCCACGACTTACCCTGCGTCTATCACGTATCCGAGGAGATGTCGCTTAGCCTTACGCTTTCATAACCGCTCTTGAGCAACTGATTATAATTCAGAGGAACCTATCTGTCAACCTGTAACCAACACTCGCTCTGAGAAACATAAGGTCCGGAGAGTCCTCCATTCATGGCTAGTTCCGTCTTCGATCATCGCTCGTCTGCGCAGTTACGGACAGGGCCAATCGATACAACGCAGGAGGCCTATAAACTGACCCGGAGGATTCGGCACGCGATTGAACCGCAACAGTCTTAAATGTTCTTCTCAGTAGCAGGACTTGTTAAAAGTGTCGGGCTGGGTCGCCTGGCTTTACTCGAAGATGTCGAAACCTCGCTTCGCGACGCCTTCGGCGCAGGGGTTTCGACCTACAGGAGAAGGCTAGATTCTGGCCTTCGCCAGAATGACTCAATCCTACATGAAACATCGATCACATAAACCACGTATCTACGACCATGTATTCTGGTTTACAGAAGATATCAAGCAGGAAGTATCTATGAAATGGTTGTCGCGAAAAGAAGAACTGCTGTTGCTCTCAATCTGGAAGCTCCAGGGTAACGCCTACGGTGTTACGATCCGTAGGCAACTAGCTAAAACCACCGACAAATACTGGTCGATAGGGGCCATCTACGACGTACTGGATCGGTTGGCCCGCAAAGGACTGGTGACTACCAAAATCACCTCTCCCCTGCCGGAACGGGGCGGTCGCAGCAAGAGAATGTACCAGGTCACCAACAAAGGATTCAAGGCTCTTGATACAGTCCGTCAAATCCAGACGGCTATGTGGGCCGATCTACCCAAGGCGTCCGTGCTGGGCGAAGAAGCATGAACAAGTCTCGACCGAACGATCCGCCTTCACTCGCGATCCGGTTGCTGAAAGCCGCCGCCCGCTCGGAGGAGTTTCACTACGCCGCCGGTGATCTGGTTGAAATCTATAGGTCTATCGCTCAAGACAGAAGCATCACGGCCGCCCAATGTTGGCTTTGGTGGGAGGTCATAAGGTCGCTACCCAGATTCGCAAAGAACTCACTCTATTGGGGACTAGTTATGTTCAAGAGTTATCTTAAAACAGCAGGGCGCAATATTCTGCGACAGAAGGGCTATTCGTTCATTAATATCACCGGCTTGGCCATCGGCATGGCTTGCTGTTTGTTGTTGGCCGTGTGGATTCTCGACGAACTCAGCTACGACACGTTTTTTGCCGAGTCCGAACGCATAATGAACATCCGGGTACTGGACGCCAATGAATCCACGCCGAACCTGCTGGGGCCCGCCCTCCAAGAGCAGATTTCGGAGATCGAACAGGCCACGCGAACGGACTGGTTGGGTCAATCGCTGATAACGAGCAAAAGCGATACATCATTTCAGTGGATCATGGCGGTTGATCCAACCTTTTTCGATGTGTTTTCATTCTCATTCGTGACCGGCAACGGCGCCACCGCGCTGGATGATGTAAGTTCTGTGGTTATATCGAAGAGTCTGGCCGATAGATTCTTCCCAAATGAAAACGCGGTCGGTCAGGTGCTCACTTTGGATAATCGTCACGACCACGTGGTCACCGGCGTCATCGAAAACGTGCCGCACAATTCCACGCTACAGTTCAATATGCTGGTGCCAATCGAGAACCTGATCCAGTCTCGTCGGGAACGAGATGAGGATTGGGCGAGTTGGGGCTGGTGGAGCGCGATTACCTATGTCAAGGTCCAGCCTGGGTGTTCGGTCGAACGGTTGACCGACAGGATTCGGACCTTCCTGCCGGAGCAGTCCGAAAAGGACCGGGAGCTCTTCGCCATCGGACTGTCGGACCTGCACTTTTTCGGTACCGGAGTAAAGGGATACGTTTACGCGTTCTCCCTTTTGGCCGCCGTTGTTCTGATCATGGCCTGTATCAACTTCGTGAATTTGTCGATCGCCCGATCATCGCGCCGGGCAAAAGAGACCGGGATCAGAAAGGTATCCGGTGCGCACCGCGGGAATTTGATCGCGCAGTATCTCGGTGAGTCGATTCTCATGTCAGCAGCGGCGTCGCTACTGGCGCTGGGGCTTCTGCGTTTTGTGCTGCCCTACTTCAACGATATGACCTCGGGTTATCTCAGTATCGATCTGCTTTTCGACGGTCCGGTCATTGCCGGACTGATTGTTTTCACTCTGGTAACGGGAATCGCCGCCGGCACCTATCCTGCCCTGTATCTAAGCGCCTTTCGACCGGTGGCTGTCCTTAAGGGCGACCTCGGCCTGGGCTCCGGCGCCTCCCGACTTAGAAAGTCGCTGGTGGTGGTTCAGTTTGCGGCTTCGATCATTCTGATAATAGCCACCACCACCGTCTACACCCAGGTGAATTATCTGAAAACCAAAAACGTCGGTTACGATAAGGAACAGATTGTCAACCTACTGTTGCGAGGCGACAGCCGACACCATTACAATAGTCTCAAGAACGATCTTTTGCAGGATTCGAGGATTCAGTCCGTCACCGCCAACGCCGCCGGGCTGCCCTATTGGCGTTGGACCACCGGAGCTGTCCACTGGCCGGGCAAGGCATCTGACGATGACCTACACATAGCCATGAACATGGTTGACTATGATTTCACCAAAACATTTGGCATTGATCTGATCGAAGGAAGAGACTTCAGCCGTGACTTTCCTTCAGACTCCATAACCTCCTATCTGATTAACGAAGAGATGATGAAGGCAATGGGGCTTGAGTCTGCCGTAGACGCCGAACTCAGTATCTGGGATAAGCCCGGTCGGGTTATTGGTGTGATGAAGAACTTTCACTTTCGGCCGCTCAACGACCAGATCCAACCGTTGGCCTTCGTGCTCAACCCGGAAAAAGCCGGTCAGGTGGCCATCAGAATAGGTCCGGGCGATGTATCTTCGACATTGGGATACATAGAACAGGCGTGGGGACGAAACGTGCCGGGCTATCCGTTTGACTATAGTTTTCTCGATCAGAGGTTCGCGGCCGGTTTTCGATCCATCGAAAGGATCGGCGACTTAGCCGGCGGCTTCGCTCTGCTGGCGGTGTTTATCGCTTCGTTGGGTCTGCTCGGGCTGGCCTCGTTTACGGCCGAGCAGCGAACCAAAGAGATAGGTATCCGCAAAGTGCTGGGTGCATCCGTCACCGGCGTCGTGCGGTTGTTGCTGCGCGAGTTCGTCATTCTGGTGACAATCGCCAACCTCGTGGCCTGGCCGCTGGCCTGGCTGGCGATGAGGAGCTGGCTTGAAGAGTTCGCATATCGTGTCGACCTGGGTATCAGCACTTTCGTTCTTGCCGGCGGACTCGCTCTGGTCATCGCGATTGTCACCGTTGGCTCCCAGGCTCTGAGAGCGGCTCGTGCCAACCCGGTGGATTCTCTGAAGTACGAGTGAGGTGACAAATCAGCCATAAATGGGTTCCTGCCGATTCGCGCGAACCGCACGTCATGCTGAGCGCAGTCGAAGCATGAGCCGCACCAACGTCACCCTGAGCGGAATCGAAGGGTGATTAGGTCAAGCCACTTCCAGGGCGTCCACCGCCCACAGACCTGGTGGCGTTGGGCGACCCCGCCCGACACCGGCCGCCCAAACCACTGGCTGTCAGGCGAGTCACCTGACAGCACCTGCACAATGTGGTTTCGCAGGGTCCTGATCTCGACGAAGTCGGGATTGTGACCCTGCGACTCTCACTAAAGCGTTGTGTTAGAGCAGCCTTTGAAACCCGGCCTGAACGGCTTGTTGAAAAAGCCTCTGTAGCCTGTTGCGGTGGGTCCTGTCCGCCGCGGCGGACGTAAGCGAATTCGTGTGACCCGCCGCCACTGTGTCACATTGAGTTAGGTGTCGGGTCACCACTACGCCTTCGGCGCGTTCAGGACCCGACACAACAAACCACGAACTTTATCAACACTCCCTGGAGTCCGGGCCACTCGAATCTACATTTGCAGGCCGCATAGCGGCAAGAAGCACAGCTTGGCTGCGTCACTCCCACTCGATGGTGGCGGGTGGTTTGGATGATATGTCGTAGGTGACCCGGTTGACACCCTTCACATTGCGGATTATTCGGTTGGAGATGTGGGCCAGAATATCGTAGTCGATGCGCGCCCAGTCGGCGGTCATGGCGTCGGTCGAGGTGACGGCGCGGAGGGCCACCACGTTTTCATAGGTCCGTTCATCCCCCATGACTCCGACCGCTTTCACAGGCAACAATACTGCGAAGGCCTGCCAGATGTCGTCATAGATGTTGTGGTTGTGCAATTCGTCAATGTAGATAGCGTCCACCTCGCGCAGCAGGTCGCAACGTTCTTTGGTAACCTCACCCAGGATGCGCACGGCCAGTCCCGGACCCGGAAAGGGATGCCGCCCGATGAATTGATCCGGTAAACCGAGCACACGACCCAGCGCCCGCACTTCATCCTTGAACAGTTCTCTCAGCGGTTCGACCAGTTTCAGTTTCATTCGATCCTTCAGCCCGCCGACATTGTGATGCGACTTGATAGTCACCGAAGGTCCCTTGAACGACACCGATTCGATAACGTCCGGATATAGCGTGCCCTGGGCCAGGAAGTCGACCTGACCGATTTTCTCTGCCTCAGCCTCGAAAACATCGATGAAAGTGGGGCCGATTACTTTGCGCTTCTTCTCAGGATCGGTGATGCCGGCCAGACGTTCAAGGAACAGATCAGATGCATCGACCGGGTGCAGGTTAATGCCCAGACCATTGAGCATCTCGATCACATCGGTGTACTCGTTCTTACGCAGAAGTCCGTTGTTGACAAAGACAGCGTGCAACTTGTCACCAATTGCTCTGTGAAGCAACATGGCCGCGACCGTGGAGTCGACACCGCCGGAGATACCTAACAGAACCTTCCCATCACCCACCTGCGTTTTAATCCTGGCCACGGCCATCTCCACCAGCGATTCCGGCGTCCAATCCCCTTTCAGTTTACAGATATCAAAGAGAAAGCTCGCCAGCATCTTCTTGCCTTCCTCGGTGTGGTGAACCTCGGGATGAAACTGCAAACCATAGATTTTTCGTCGATGATCGGCGATAGCCGCAACCGGCAGCGACTCAGTAGATGCGATTTGGTCGAAGCCTTCAGGCATTTGTGTTACCGAGTCACCGTGCGACATCCAGACCTGACTTCGATCCGGCATCCCGGCAAATATAGCCTGCCTGTCCGACACCTCCAAATGAGCCCGTCCATATTCACGATTGTGCGACGGCACAAGCTCTCCCCCATAGTGCTCGGCCACCAGCATCATACCATAACAGATGCCCAGCATGGGCAAATCGGTTTCAAAGAAGGCCGGGTCCAACCGCGGGGCGTCTTCATCACTGAGCGAGGAGGGTCCACCCGAGAGCACGTAACCGCGCACGTTGCGATCGGCATACTTTGAACGGTCAACGTTGTAAGGTGCAATCTCGCAGTAGACCCTGGCTTCTCTGATACGGCGTGCGATCAATTGTGTGTACTGCGATCCGAAATCAAGTATCAGGATCATCTCATTCTTTTGGACGTTGTCGTTCATCGGTCGACTTTCCCTCGATAATGGTGTCCCTGGCTTCGCCTTCGATCATGCCCGGATAGTCTTCATTATAATGCAGCCCGCGCGACTCTTCTCGACTCAAGGCCGAGCCGACGATCAGTTCCGCTACCGTGGTCATGTTGCGAAGTTCCACGACGCCGTAAGTAGCCGGTGTAGCCAGATAGTAATCTTCCACTGCCTGGTCCAACTGTTTGATTCGTTGGTGGGCCAGTTTGAGATGCTTGGTGGTTCGCACTATGCCGACAAAGTCCGACATAATGCGATTCAGTTCCCGTCGATCATGAGCAATCAGTATCGATTCTCGGGGCGGTTTCAGTGACGAATACGGAGAGTTATCGGTGGGCACGTTTTCCGGTAGCGGTGCCTGGCCGCAGTAGTCTGCTGATGCCGAGGCCGCAAAGCGCGCCATCACCACCGCTTCCAACAGCGAGTTGGAGGCCAGCCGGTTGGCGCCGTGCATACCGGTCATAGCCAACTCGCCGGCCGTGTACAGCCCCGGCAGTTCCGTCTCGCCGTTAATTGTAGACACGATGCCGCCGCAAGAATAATGAGCCGACGGCACGACCGGAATGGGACGTTCGGTCATATCAAAACCTCTACGCAGACAGCGGCGATAAATATTCGGGAAGCGCTCTTTTACGAAACCTGAGTCGAGATGGCTGACGTCGAGCAATACGTACTCCTCACCGCTGGCCTTCAATTCTCGATCAATCGTTCGAGCCACGATATCGCGCGGGGCCAGGTCTTTGTCGGGATGCGTTCCCTTCATGAACTCTCGACCATCGACCGACTTGAGGATACCGCCTTCGCCTCTGACCGCCTCTGAAATGAGAAAAGGCCAGCGACCGGGGTTGTACAGAGCCGTTGGATGAAACTGAATGAACTCCAGGTTGGCCACCGTGACACCGGCACGATAGGCGATGGCCAATCCATCACCGGTGGCAATGAGAGGATTGGTGGTGTGGAAATAGACCTGCCCCAGACCACCCGTGGCCAACATGGTGACCGGAGCCAGAAAGAGATCAAACTGACGGGTGGGATCACAGTAGACAAACACACCCGCGCACACTTCCTGTCCACCGCTTGTGTAAGTGATCAGATCCATGGCCATGTGATCACGAAATATATCGATAGTCGGCACACTGCGACAAGCCTTGAGCAAGGCGCGCTCGATCTCGCGACCGGTAAGGTCCCGAGCATGTACAACCCTCGGCTTGGAGTGCCCTCCCTCGCGACCAAGATGGAGTTGGTTGTCGGTCTGAGTGAATCTGACGCCGAGTTCAATCAACTCCTCAATCACCCTGGGCGCGTTCTCGACAATCTTCTCAACAACCTCTTGTCGGCACAGCCCGCCGCCAACCGCCATAGTATCGTTAACATGATCCTCGAACGAATCAGTCCCGGCCAGCACCGCGGCAATACCACCTTGCGCCCGATTGGTTGAGGAGTCCGTCTCCCCCTTCTTGGTCAAGATGGCCACCGTTGCTTTGGGATTGTGCTCGACAACCTTCAGGGCATAGAACAACCCGGCAATACCGGAACCAATTACCAGATAATCATAGCGCCGTTCCATCAGTCAGAAGGCCTCTTCAAATTCAACCGCTCTATTATATACCGAACCAGTTTCTCTTCTCCCGGATCGAGGTCAATTGACTGAACAAGATAGTATATTTCGCGTCCGAACGCAAAGTCGCCCAATTTGACCCAGTCTTTGCCCGTGGTGAGGAGTAGGTCGGAGTCATGACTATCGGCCGCAGTTTTGATTTTTTGCAGCACTGTCTGGTCGTACCGCTGATGGTCACTCAGTTCAATTGCCTGATCCAAATCGGCGCATAGCGTTGTCACCTGTCGGGACATGGCTCGGAAATTACCAATACCGGCAAAGAGCAGGACCGACTTGTCCTCAAGGTACTTGATGGGCCATCGCCGATCACGACCGACCAACTCGGAGGGGAGAAACTGTGCACGATAGATCTTCGCCTGCGGGAACAACGACGCAAACTGAGTCTGCCGGGCACCCGGGTCGTCGGCCAGGTTCGCCCGCGTGACGAGTATTACATCGGCACGGGTCAGCGCACTCAGGGGTTCACGAAGGACACCCAACGGGAATGGTTTGAGGAACTGGTCAGCAACCGAAGCATCGAAGGTGACGATTTCAAGATCACGATGGAGCTTAATGTGTTGCATACCGTCATCGACAATGATAACGTCGACCCCGCCGCCGGCACCTAATCGTAGCGCCGCCTCAGATTTCGAACGGTCGACCGAAAACAGCGCCTCCGGCAATAACCCGGCCAGATGCTTGACTTCGTCACCGGTCAGGCGACTATCCATCGTTTGAACACGATAGCCCGGCTCAAGGAACGACGTTTGGTCGGCACGACCATAGCCCGAGGAAACAATCCCCACTCGGATGTCCTCCTGCAGCAAAAGTCGTCCAAGCATGCCGACACTGGTGGTCTTGCCGCTGCCGCCGACTGTGATGTTACCGACTGAGATTACAGGTACCCCGGCGTCGACCTGCGCCCCTGCCGTTAGTCGGTGAATGACTCGGGCCAGTCGATAGGCCAGCGAAACCAGCCATAGCAAAGCAGCCGGTAGGATCAACCACGAAAGTGAACCTCGACGCAGTACCTTCTTCCACAGTTGCTCAAGCATCACCAAGCATCCTCAGAAGATAGGTCCCAACCTGGGCCGTGGTGGAATTACTCAGATCGGAATCCTGCTTGAGCGCGAACTTCGTGCGTCCCTGGTACACACTCTCAACCACGTCGATAAGCTGTTCAGCACTGTCGACCTGCATTCCATAATCGTGTTTCTTGATATAAGCGGTCGCCTCCCGAACGTTGTCGGTGTAGGGACCAAACAGGACCGGCGTCTGTGCCCACACCGGTTCCAATAGATTGTGTCCTCCTATCGGCACCATGGTACCGCCGACAAAGGCAAGATCGGCAATTTGATACAGGTCGTTCAACTGACCCAGGGTATCTACAAGAACCAGCCCGCCGTCGGAAACTGGAGTGCTGCCCGAATCACCCGCCGAGAATCGATACCAGCGAACACCGGCTCTATCGAACAGATTGATGACCTCGCCCACTCGTTCGATGTGTCGAGGGGCCATGATCATTCGGAAACCGTCGTACCTTTCGCGCAGTTTTGCGTATGCTTCGACCAACATCTGTTCCTCGCCCGGCCTGGTCGATCCCGCTATCCAGACAAAATCGGACGGCGCCACACCAGCACGGGACCGGGTCTCACTTTGCCTCGCCTCGGATTGTCGCGTCAGAGGAGCATCAAACTTCATGTCGCCCGCCACGGTGATAAGCTCCCGGCGTAATCCCAGATGTGAGTATCTCTCGGCATCCTGGTCGGTCTTGATGAACCAATGCCTGTAGTTGCTTACGAGCTTGCCAATCAGAAAGCGAATCAGTTTGTAACGATTGAAAGCACGTGGCGACATTCGTCCGTTGATCTGCACCATGGGAATCCCACGACGAGCCGCCTGGCAAATCAGATTCGGCCAGATTTCCGTCTCGGCGATGACCACCACTTGCGGCTTTATCCTGTCGAGTGTGCGACCGATGGCCGGTGGAGCATCGAGTGGAAAATACGTCAGCGTGACCGAGTCGCCCATCTGGGCTACGGCGGTGCGATAACCGGCCGGTGTCATCGTGGTGACATGTATCCTGACCGAAGGTTGTCGTTTATGAATGTAATCGACCAGGTATCCGACTATGCGGATTTCTCCGACCGAGGCGGCATGGATCCACAGGTGCACAGGACCCCGAACATCAATCAAGCCAAGTCGACCACGCCACAGTTGATGACCCGACGCCGCCTTGAAACGTCCTACGATGACAAAAGCCAGGTAAGTGAGATAGGAAAATATCCGGTAAATAGCCAACATCGCAGTCACACCGATTGTCTTTGGCCGGATGTCAGGAGTTGTGTTATCACGCTCACTTAGCGACCGCCTGGTTTTTCGAGCAATTCATGTATCATCGACGCCGCCCTGGCCGATGCACCGGTACCGCCCAGGAGCCCCGGCGCTTCGTTAAACCGGAGACAAGTGGCATCATACCGTTCCTCGTCGGTATAGAGCTGCGATAGTGCCGCCAGCATCTTTTCCGGAGTGGCGTCGTGCTGAATCAACTCAGGCGCCACTTTGTCATTTAGAACAAGGTTCACCAGCGCAATCTTGTCAATCTTTATCAGGCGGCGAGCGATCTGATATGTGATGTTACCGGTCTTGTACACTACCACCATTGGTCTTCCGATTATGGCCGCTTCCAGCGTGGCCGTGCCGGAGGCGCTGAGCACAAGCGTGCTTTGGTGGATAACGCGGCGCGCATCGTCGTAAACAAGCTCCACGTCTTCGCTCTGGAAATCACTCAGCGCAGCGTCATAGTCATAACCATTGCCGGCCGCCGCAACGACGGCGCGAGTGCCGTGGCGCTCTTTGAATTTCTGCGCCGTCTTCAGCATGACGGGCAGCATACGCTCAACTTCCTGCCGTCGTGATCCGGGCAACAGGGCGAGAGTACCATCGACCGGTGGTCGCGATGAGATATACTCGGCCGGGATGTCTTCAAGCAGATAGTGTCCGACGAACTTACTGTTCACGCCGGTGTTTGCATAGAACCGTTGCTCGAACGGCAATATGAGCAGCATTAAGTCAACGCACTGCCGAATCAGCGGCAGCCGTCGGTGACCCCAGGCCCAGATTTGCGGCGATATATAGTATATGACAGGTATCCCCAGGGTGCGAATCCTCTTGGCCAAACGCAGGTTGAAACCGGGATAGTCGACCAGTATGACACAGTCGGGGCGACGGGTGCGAATCTCTGAGACGCAGCACGCCATCAGTTTTTGAAAGAACCGAAACCGCTTGGCCACCTCCCAGAAGCCAAGCACGGCCAGGTCGGCGGGCAGGGCCAGTTGTTCCTGACCGCGTTGTCGCAGTCCGGGCCCACCCAACCCGAAGACGGCCAACCCCGGCATTCTGCGGGCGAGTTCGTCGACCAGTCGGGCCGAGGCGTTGTCACCGGAGGGGTCTCCGGCGGAGAGAAAAAGCGTGGGCGACGACATTCAGCCTGATTCCCGCGCCAACACGCGTTCGGCCGACTCACGGCCGATCCGCTCCACCTCCAAGGCCACTCGTAGCGCCTCGACTCCCTCTGATAGCGGTACCGCCACTGCCGTATCGTCAAGGATTGCATCCAGAAACCGCCCCAGTTCACACCCGAGCATGTCCTCGCCTGAGTCCTGTTTCTTTTGATAGATCACATCGCGACCGGATTTGCCGAGCGGTAATCTGAGTCCCTCAGCCGGTTCGTCTTTAGCCGCCAGCCGATACAGGTCGGCCTGTTTGGCGGCCAGATCGAGCGAGTAGTAGCCGGACTTTTGGAACAGTCGCAACTTGCGCATGGCTTGCAAAGAGATCCGAGACGCTGTCAGGTTGGCCACAGCGCCGTTCTCAAAAGTCAGCCGGGCGTTGGCGATATCCGGCTTCTCTGATATCACCGCGACGGCCGAAGCCTGGATGTTGACGATCGGTGACCTGATAAACATCAGGGCCAGATCGATGTCGTGGATCATCAAGTCGAGCACAACGGCAACATCGGTACCACGCGGATCGAAAGCAGCCAGGCGATGGGCCTCAATAAACGATGGGTGCAACTCGATTCCTTCAAGCGCCTGCACGGCCGGGTTGAATCGTTCGATCTGTCCCACGGTCAGCTTGACCGAGTGATCTGCCGCCAGCGCCATCAGCTTGTTGGCCTCGTCAATAGTTGAGGTGACCGGTTTCTCGATCAGGCAATGAACCGAACGTTCGATAAGTTCCACCGCGACTGCGTAATGGTCGGTGGTGGGCACCACAATGGAAACAGCCTCGGCTTGTTCGGCCAATTGTTGTAATGAATCAAACGCGGTCACGTTGTATTCGGCCGCAAACTTGTGGGCTTTGTCCGAGTCGGTATCGTACAGCCCGATCAGTTCGCTATTGTCCAGCTGCGCGTACCATTTGAGATGGTGCCGACCCAGCGACCCGACACCGACCACGGCGGTCTTTAGCTTGGGCATTTTTGCATGCTCGCTTTCGTTCGTGACTCTGACATTGTCAAGCTGGCAAGATAGTGAGTCGGTCGCTCCAGAGCAAGCGGGTACTCCGTCATTCCCGCGCCTCTGTCATTCCCGCGCCTCTGTCATTCCCGCGCCTCTGTCATTCCCGCGCAGGCGGGAATCCATCTTCTCCGTTGGGTGGCCGTCTCAAACCTTGTTTGCGGCAGAAGGTCATGCTTCGACTTCGCTCAGCATGAGGTTGAGGAGAGCCGTGCACACCGAAGACGTGTGTGACCAATCGACAAGTGTGGCAGAACCAGAGGCGGTTCTGCCCTACTGCGCCCAGAAGAAGAGACGACCAAGCCGGAACTCCCCGTAGGGTGGGGGCCGTCTTCGCCTGCGCGCCGCGGCGTGGACCCGCCTTTGTTGGCAGGTCTGAAGACAGACCTGCCCTACAAGATCAGAAGCACGGCGTTGGGGGTGCGCCGGAGTTGAACATGTAATCGACCAGGTAAACCAGGTCGGCAATGTCGATCGGCTCAACGTCACTGGCGTCGACGTCACCTTCATCGAAACAGATTGGCGCCGGTCCACCGGTAAACATGAAGTCCACCATGTAAACCAAATCACCGATGTCGATTTGTCCGGTCGGGTCGTGGTCTACATTCCCGCGCGCGATACAGCAGGTAACATGCTCGGTGAAGAATATAAAAGTCTCCGTCGACCAGGTTGCACTGTCACCGAGATCGACCGCCTGGACACGCCAAAAATAAGAACCGTCAAGTTCAGCGAGTATCGGCATGACTACAGAAGTATCGTACATCACCGTGACCTCGTCGTAGCTGCCAAATGTGGAGTCGGCCGATATTTGCATAACGTAATGAACGGCATCGCCAGGGTCGCCATCGTCGGTCGGGTGCCAGTAGAGAGTTGGATAGTTTTCAAAGACCGTGTCCTTGTCAGCCGGCGCCGCGAGGCTGAACGGATTAGGTGGCTGGTTGACGGCGTTGACGATGAACGAGGCTTGCACAAGGTATTCGCTGTACTCGTATCCATCATGGGATCGACCGTGCCACCAAAAACGAGTGTCTTCATCCAGCGGCGTATCAACGGTCCAGACGGTGGTAGGATCACCTTCGGCATGTCCCGCTACCGATGCAGCCAGATTGGTCAGGGCTGAGTCTGAGTATACTTCGAAGTCGTAAGTCAGCACATCGCCGTCGGGATCATCGGAGTTCGCCCTGTTCAGGGAAGGCGTGGCAGAGTAAACCAGTTCGTCATCGACCGGCACGATAGCGTAACCTGCCGAAGGCGTGGCGTTCATGTGGAAGTCGAGTTCGTACCACCGCGACCAGGTAACGCCGTTGTTGGCGCGCACTCTAAACACATAGCTCGCGCCGTCCTGAAGGGCGGCACCGGCATAGGTGATATTGGTGTCGCTACCTGCAATGACGGCAGGCGACCACATGTTGTCGTTGTTGTAACAAAGGTTGCCGGTACCAACCGATACCTGGTACTCAGTAATCGGGTTGGCGGTGGTGTCCACGATGCTCCAATGAAACGCAGGAGTATGATCGATCATGTTTTGTTGGGCGCCACCTTCGACTCCGATAGCAGCAACGGTCGGGTTGATCGAAGAAGTGTCAACAGTGAAGAAGTCGAGAATCCGTCCAAAGACCGTGTCCTGATTGGCGTATGCTCCAAACTGATCGGAGATGGCTTCGAAACCGAAACTGAACAGGACAACTTTGTAACTGCTGTCGAAACTAATCCCGGTTGCCTCCCCGCTGGGGATCACGAACTCAGCCAGGGCGCTACCGGTTGGGAACATGATCTGCGGGTTGGTCTGGTTGGTGGTGGTGTTGTAGCGGATTTTGATTCCGTCGCCGACAGGTGAATCGTCAACTCCGAACATGAGCGGGTACAGCAGGTCGGAGTCGAATGAGGCGTGCAGGTAATCGTTCAAAAACGTCGGGTCATCGGTGTCCAGTTCGTGGACGAGCCCCTGCCCGGTAAGAAAGAGGTTGCCACCATTGTCCAGAAATGTCTCCATGGCAGCGATATCGGCGGCCGACATGATGTCTGCCCGGTCATCGCCGGTGAGCCACAAAACACTGGAGTAGTTGGAGAGTTGGCCGCCGGTCGGAGAACCGGCCGACGATTTGTCATGAAGCTCAAACGGTATCCGACGGTCGTACAATTGGGCCGCAATGGACTGCTCCCAGTCGGCGCCGTTGTCGTCATCGACCAGCAGGATCGAAGGTGTACCGATATGCAACTCGAAACCGAAGGTCTCACCACCCAGAGGATTGTCCGAAGTCATCTCCAGGTAGAATGAATCGATGCACGGCGCGAAACCGGCCGGGATAGTGAACACGATCAGAGATGACTGGTTGTCACCATATCCGCCGTCGCCCGGCACCGTTCCGATGTTGACCGTCGGCACGTCGAAGGTGATATCGTTGTTGTCCGAGGTCATGGTTGCCGTCACGTTGGTTGCTTCCAGCCAGAGGTTCTGGGCCAGGAATTCGAAAGTGATACTCTCCCCTTCTTCAGCGATACCGTTGCTGTTGCCGAAGGCGGTATCCGAAAAAGTACCCAGCCACATTACAAAGCGGGGACGGGAGTAGCTGATATCAAAATTGGCGTACATCACGGAATCCGAAGCTGAGATATCCCACACAGCAGCTTTGGTGCTGGTAGTAGAATACCTACGAGTATTGGGTGTCGACAGATCATCAAAGTCGGTTTTCGTTGCGGTCGACCAGACATCGAATTGATCTCCCGACGACGTGCCTGCTTCCAGTTCGAACAGACCGTCGGCTTGCTCAACGGCAACTTTGGGGTGGGCTTCGTTTGAGTTGCCGCCGACCGACTCGTCGATGTGCCATATTAGCAGACCGGAGCCGGGAATGAAATTGTCGAAACCCACCGAGCGCCTGTTCTCAACGAGAAAGTACTCCGATCCCATCTGACCGTTTTGCCACACGCGGTAGGCGATAGGATTGTGATAGCTCGATGGTAATTCCACGTTCACCGAGTTGGTGGTAATGTTGAACACGTTGGTAAACCCAAGGGTCGACTTGCACCAGGCATCAAAGAAGGCCGGGCGATTGCCATTGTTGTTCCAACTCCCACCGGCCATCAGAGACCAACGACCGATACCGGATGATGAGCCGTCGGTGTCGTACAAGTCCGGCAGGCCCAAAAAGTGTCCGTACTCGTGGGCATAGACACCAAAAGTAGACAAACCAGACGAGGTGTTCTCCTCCGGTTCGGTAGTGTAGCTGCGAATGTTGGTTCCATCGAGCGTAACCGTGAACGGTATCGACGAAGCGTGCGACCAAATGTGATCATCTGATCCGGTCTGTTCGGCGCCGGGACCGGCATGGACAGAAAAAACACCATCGATCCAACCGTTGCCGTCATTGTCGTACAGCGAGTAGTCAACATCGTCATCAGCGGCCAGGATCAGGTGGTAGGTCATTCCTGAGGCGCTGGTGGGATATGGTCCGAAGCCGTTGTTGCCGTTGCAATAGTAGGCATAAGTTTCGGGCATGCGGTACCATCCGGCCACATCGCCTAACAGGATGAACCCTCCGTAGGAGTTGTCAAAAAAGAACTCACGCATCGAGTAGACGCCGTCGGTAGAGTCGCTGGAAAAGAGCATCTGCTCAAAGTCTGCGACGGTTCCATAAACCAATCCACCGGTAGCCGGGTTGTCATCAAAATCTGCCAGCAGGACCAGCACGCGAAAAGTGTCGACCACATCCGGGTTGAAAAGCGCGTCCTTAGAATACGGATCACGGACCATGCCGTTCATGTTCGGTGGGTTGAACATACCCTGTGCCCGAGCCTCGTTCAGTCGCTCAATCAGTCGGTCCCACTGAGCGGTTCCTTTGAGTCGTTCGACAAGTTCGGGCGATGGCGGGCTGGCCACGACGGCCGAGCTCAGAACCAGGGTGAGGAACAATGTCATGGCGGCGGCGATAATGGTCAGGCCCGTATTTTGGGTGCGAGTGATTGCTGTCAACTTTGCTTCTCCTATCAGCGATAAGTACTTCCGGTGAGTGTCCGGCTGGAATAGGCTGGACCGACCGGACAATGTTTGAACCGTCCGCAAGATAGCGCAAAACGGCTTTTTGTCAATTGTAAACCCCGGTGCAGACGCAGGGCAAATCCATATCCTGCAACGTGCTGGCGCGGATAAGGTTCCCGTAATTGGGGCGTCATGGACCGAGATGAGGTCTTTTCGGCGGGGCGGCATTGTAGCGTTTAACAATGAAACCCACCCGACGCAAAGCCTCTGGGTGGGGTACCGTGTGAACGAAGAAGTAGGGTGGGTCCGTCTTCGGACCCGCCTAATTGTCGGAACCGCTAAGAGGGTTCCGACCTACAGGAGGCCTGCGCCAGTATGACAGTGTATAGAAGTCTTCACTCCCCTTTACTACTTGATCATACCAATGGCCAGAAAACCCAAGACCAAAAGGACAACAAAGGCGATGGCCAGAAGATTGAAATACTTGTCTATGAACAGTTGAATCCGGTTGCCGTACTTTCTGTAAAGCAGACCGATCAATCCGGCTACCACAAAAAAGCGCAATGAACGACTGATTGCCGAAGCTACCAAAAAGGGCACAAAGGCCATCTCAAAGAAGCCGGCTGCGATGGTGAAGACTTTATATGGAATGGGTGTGAATCCGGCGATGCCGACCGCGAAAGCTCCGACATGCATCCCCCATACTTCTTTTTCATTGAACCAGTAGCGCGCCGTTTCCAACAGCTGCTCCGGATCGGTGCCCGATAACGAACCGGTTATTACCAGCATTTTCTCGCCGACCAGATCGAAAGCGTAAGAACCGATCAAGTATCCCAGGACGCCGCCGACAACCGATCCCACCGAGCAGACCAAGGCAAAACGTTTCCACTTGCGATAGGCACCCATACATAAGGCGATCAACAAAGCGTCCGGCGGGACCGGGAAGAAAGAGGCCTCGGCCATGGAGAGCAAAAACAGCGCGGTCAGTCCGTGTCGCGACTCACCCCAGCTAAGCACCCAGTCGTAGAGAGCCCGTGACCACCTGAGCGGCGCGGAGAGTGTTTTAAGCATCCGGTTCTGCGCCTCTCTCTTTGATCGGTTCAACCGAAGGGCCGGAGGTGCGTTCCAGTTTCAATCGGGCCAGACGGTTGGCTGTTTGTTCCAGTACGGTGATTTTCATGTCGGCAATTGTCAGCGACTCCTTCTCCTGGGGCAACCGTCCCAAAACTTCGTTGACCAGCCCGGCCAATGTTTCGAACTGTTCCTCAGGAAGGTGGCTATCCATCAACTCGTTGATGGCGCCAGGCCAGACGGAACCATCGGCAAAAGCGACCCGGTCGGAATGTCTGACCAGTTCCGGGGCGCCGTCGTCGTCTTCGTCTTGTATTTCACCCACCAGCTCCTCCAGCACATCCTGCAACGTGACAATCCCGGCCGTGCCGCCGAACTCGTCGAGCACGATGGCCAATCGATATTTCTTGCGCTGAAAGTCCTGAAGTAACCGTGAAGCGGGCAGCGAGTCGGGCACGAATGAAGGACGGCGCAGAATGTCGTTCAGGTGGATCAACTCCGGATTAAGTTTCTGCAACACCAAGTCCTTGGTATAGATAATACCAACAATCTTGTCGATAGTGCCGTCAAAGACCGGGAATCGCGTGTGTCCGTGTCGGATGACGGTAGAGATAATTTCATCCGAGGTGGCCCGCTTATCAATGGCCACCACATCGGTGCGCGGCGTCATGGCCCTGCGTACAGTGGAATCGGCAAAGTCGAAGACCGATTTAATAAGCCGCTCCTCGGTCTCATCAAAGACCCCCTTCTGCCGCCCTTCGAAGATCATCAGATTGATTTCTTCTTCTGTTACGGCGCTGCGATTGGGGTCCGAGCGAACACCGAACAAACGGACAACCATCCCGGCCGTGCTGCTGAGAACATGAGAGAAAAACGAAGTAACCCAAATGAAAACCGAGATCGGGCGGGCGGAGTATCGGGCGTAGCGTTCGGGGAAGGAAAGAGCCAGATACTTGGGCACAAGCTCACCGAGAACCACAGCGAAGACGGTAATGCCGACCGTGACCAGCCCAACCGACAAAGGTGTGGCCCACTCCGAGAGATAGCCAATCGACGATCGGCTGAGCATGGAGTGAAGATGGGCGACGATGGTAGCGCCACCAAAAACGCCGGCCAGCGTACTGAAGAGGGTGATGCCAACCTGGATTGTGGCCAGGAATCTCTCCGGGTTTCGATGGAGTTTCTCGGCGGCTGCGGCGCCCGGCTTGCCCTGCTGAGCCTTATGACGAAGTCGGCTGCTGCGACTGGCAATAATCGAAAACTCGGCCAGGGCAAAAAACCCGTTGGCCAAAATCAAAACCAGTATGGCCACCAACTCCAGGAGAACTGATCCCGTCACACCTGCTCCCTGTCTAAGACAGCCGGCAACGGATCAGGCTGGTCGTCTTGATCAAATTCCATCATAACCCTGGTAGGGTAACTCCTCGGCCAGTGTGTGCAGCCTGTCAATACGTTCTTCCACCGGTGGGTGGGTCGAGAACCAAGAGCTCATCCCTCGTCCGGACAGCGGATTGATTATCATCAGATTAGCTGTGGCCGGCCGCTGGTCCAGATTCATGCGGGTTGGCGACCGGTGCAACTTTTCCAGAGCTGAGGCCAGAGCCTGAGGTTTGCGAGTGATCGTACCTCCACGGGCGTCGGCCTTGTATTCGCGTTGCCGAGAAATTGCTGTTTGCAACACGACAGCCACCAACGGCGCTACGATGCCTGCGATCAGAAGCCCGAAGACGCCGCCACGATTAGAATCACCACGGCTGTACCCGCCGAATATGGCGCCCCATCTGGCGATAGAAGCCAATATGCCGATGGCGCCTGCGAATGTGGCCGCGATGGTGCCGATCAGCATGTCTTTATTAATTATGTGTGCGACTTCGTGTCCGATCACACCTTCAAGCTCGTCCTCAGTCAGGATTCCCAGCAATCCTTCGGTAACCGCCACCGCTGCGTGTTCGGCGTTGCGACCGGTGGCAAAAGCATTGGGAGCTTTGGACGGCACGATGCAGACTTTTGGCATCGGAATCATTGCTTGCGTTGCCACCCGCTGGACGACCCGAAACAAACGCGGGTGGTCAGCCTCGGTGATCTGACGCGCTCGATACATACGAAGTATTATTTTGTCCGAGTACCAATAGGTGCAAAGGTTTATGGTACAGGCGAACACAAAGGCTATGGCCATTCCCGACGGGCCACGTACATAATAGCCTACCTGCATAAAAACCGCCACCAGGACGAGCATCATGACTGTGGTTTTAAGTGCGTTCATCTTCTTGGCCTCATCATCCTATTCTACGCAGTCCGAACGCATTGGGTCAACAATTTTGACGGCCGTACATACTGATTTATCGAAAGTAGAAAGTAGCGGCCACCGCCGCCGCCGTATTAATATTGGTTCCGTTGGGATTGCCGAACATAAACGAATTGACATCGGAAAACACAGCGTTAACCTGCGCTTCTACTCCAACACTGAATCTATCGGCCAGAAAACACTCGCCACCGAACATGAGCCCGGCCAAATAGTCGGTGGTACCTTCGCCGGCTTCAGGTGTTCGATGCAAAAAACCGCCACGAACACCGACATAGGGTATGGCACGACCGGTGCCTCGATTCAGGCGCAGACCCAGTCCGACGCCAACATCGGTAGCTTTTTCGCTGACATGCACCAGGCTCAAAGAAGGTATCACCACCCACTGCCGAGAGATCCACAAGGGGAGCAGAATGTCGCTCTGATTGCCCTGCCAGGAGGCCGACAAACCGACCGAGCCGGAATGACTGTCTTCCTCCCCGGCAGCATCGGCCGCCATTGCACATATCAGGACGGTTAGGCATAGGCTCCAAATCAGCCGTTGCGCAGTGGTCTGAAACATTATCTCCTCCATACTTGCCGGTCAACTTAGTGATCGGTGCGGTTCTGTTTTCAGCGGCAATCTCCCTCAGGGCGAATACCGGGCCGGGTCTTTGCCTAAATAGATATCAGTGTAGGTAATGTCCGCACCGATGGCCAGCCATATCCGGTAAAATCCATCGGGGACATCGGTGCCACCCCAGGTGATGACATAGCGACCCGGGAACTGGATGGTTTGGACAAGCACCGCTATTGGTGCGCCTGAAGCCGATGTGACCTCGGCTCCGCCCCAAACCACCATTTCTTCTTCAGTCTCCAGAGGCCCCAGAGCCCGCACCAGCCACAGGGTAACCGGCGCTTCCTTTGGAACATGGTAAGCGATATCGATCGGCGGCAGCGATGGGTTAGGGTAAGCGATGATTGAATCGGTGGGCTTTCCCCAGGTGCCGATAATGAAACCCTCGTCGTCGGTGAGCCACATCCCTTCAGCACGCGGAGTGTTACCATGCTGTGCGCCGATCGGATTGAATTGATCCCACTCATTGCAACCCTGACTCAACAAAAGGACCAACCCGGCCAGAAATGCCACCCGGAGCATGAGAGCCCGAAAAAAAACGACATACCTCCAGTTTCAAAGCTTGTCGGCAACCTGGCCGGCTCACCGGCGGCGGCTGCCGTGTTGACGCCTCAATATGAAACCTGCCGGCTGCTGAGTCAAGACCGTTCGTCTGTCACATTGTATGGCGCAGCAGGGCCGCTCAGTGGACACAAAGGCAGTTTTGCCGCTGGAAAACAGGGAAAGAAACCGACTGAGACTCTGCCGCTGGGCTGCTCGAATCCAGAATTGGAAAGACCGCTATGGCGACAACGGGACCCCTGATGTCTCGTTGGTACAAGCTCCAGCCTTCCCGGTAAGCTATTGTGTCGTTGTTAGTTACAAAAAACTATAGAGCGTGTGAGGATTATTACCTTGACACAATTCCAGATCAATTGTATAATCAAGCATTGTGAAGCATTTCACATGTAAAGGGACCTATTTACTGACCGAATGAGGATAATTGATGGATGAGATTTTAGAACCGACGCCTCGAAAGAGAATTTCAGAATCTACGATTCATCGCTTGTCGCTGTACTTCCGAGCGCTTTCTATTCTTGAGAAAGAGAACTACGAGACTGTTTCCTCCAAGGAGTTGGCCCGACGTGAGAAACTCACACCGGCTCAGGTGCGCAAGGACCTGTCATTCTTCGGATCATTCGGCACGCGCGGACTGGGCTACCCGGTGGCTGATCTCAAAGCCAAAGTGTCTCGGATTCTGGGCATCGATCGCGTCTGGCGGGTGGCTCTGATCGGCATCGGCAACATTGGATCGGCTCTGGTCAGTTACAAGGAATTCATCAAACAGGGGTTCCATATCGTCAAGCTGTTCGACAACGATCAACGCAAGATCGGATCGAACCATAAAGGGATTATTGTATCGGATATCAAGAACCTCAAAGAGGAGCTGTTGGAAGATCGTATCGAAATGGTCGTCATCGCAGTGCCGGCTACGGTGGCGCAGTATATGGTCGATGATGTGGTTCGGGCCGATGTCAAGGCGATCCTGAATTTCGCCCCGATAAACCTGAAAGTGCCCGTCGATGTTCACGTTCGCAACGAGAACATGGCCATGGAACTTGAGTATCTGTCTTTTGCGATGGTCAACAACCATTTGCCAAAAGGAGCCGGCAAAAGTTAAACCGCTTCAGGGATGGAGCGGTTGGTACCTCTTTTAAGCGTCCTCGCGCTTAGGAGTGGACGGCCTGCGAAAGTGGGCCGTCCGTTATAATGAGCAATCCCCTGAGTTTGTAATAAAGATGATTCTGTTTGAATCGGCGCGAGAGCGCAAGGGTATAAGGTGACCAGATGATGAACAGACGGAAATACAGCAGGCCGTTGGCAGTTTGGTTGTTGGCCGTGCTTGTCTTGACCGGCGCAAGCCTCTATGGACAGGACTCGCTTCAGATATACCTGGATAAAGGGGCAGAACTGTTGGCCGAACGGAATTACCAGGGGGGCATGGACGCTTACCAGAATGCGCTGCGGCTTGATCCCAACAACTATATCGCAATCAAGAACATTGGCCGAAGTTTCGCCCAGCTTGACGACACGAAACAAGCTCAGGCGTTTCTGGAACGGGCCTACAAGATCGACCCGCTCGACCCCCAGGTGTGCAACAATCTGGGCGCGGTGTTTGCCGCCAATGCTAACTCCGGCGAAGCTATTCGGTACTTCGAACAAGCGGTGGCTATCGACTCCACCAACGAAATGTACATCACCAATCTGGGCCAGGAGTACTCGCGCCTGGGGCGGATCGGCAAAGCTCTGCCGCTGATGCGACAAGCCTGGGCGCTCAATCAGAAAAACTCCATGATTCCCTACACTCTGGGCAACTGTTTCGCTGCCACTCAAACCTACGACTCAGCCGAATACTATTACCTACGCTCAGCCAGTTTGGGTGGTCGCCCGGCTGAATTGTATTATCGTCTTGGCACGGTTCAGAACCGCTTGGGCAAAACATTGAAGGCTTCGGAAGCGTTTGTCGAGGCGCTGAAACGTCAGCCCGATTTCAGGGAATGTCGTCAGTCGTTGGCTATGCTATTCCTGGCCGATAAACAATACAAGGCGGCGGTTCAGGAGTTCGGAGTTCTTTGCGATGCCGACAGCGCTTTCTACCCGGCCTGGATCGGCTACGGCACGGCCTTGGCCATGGATGGACGGCCCGAGGAATCAGACCAGGTGTTGTCGCATCTGTTTGCCGTTGATTCCTCACTCGGTTACAAGATGCTTGAGGTCATCAACCTCCAGCGGCAGTAATGCTGTTCCTCACCGTTCGTAACTAAACTCACTCGAACACGTAGCACGGGTTTACTATTTCTGGTCCGCCTGTGAACATCCAATCGATCAAGTAGGTGGCGTCGTCCATATCAATCACGCCACCACTGCAATCCATATCAGCCAACCGAACCGATGGAAATGGCGCTGGACCTTCGGTAAACATATAGTCGACCAGGTACACCAGGTCGCCGATGTCGACCTGCATGTCGGCACTGTTGTCGACATTACCATGAGAGATCGACAGCACGGCCCGAAAGGCATCCACCCGCCCCCAACCATAGTTAGAGTCGGGCCTAAAACCTGTCCAACCCCACTCAGGCATCCAAACAGCCGAACTACAAAGTATCTGGTAAACCGTATCAACGGTGAGGGTGGAGTCGCGTGATAACAACAACGCGGCTGTGCCGGATACAAGGGGTACCGCCATAGACGTCCCGCCCGCTTGACAGTTGTAGTTGTTATCATTGGTGGCTGGAGGGCCCGGCGGCCCACATAGCCACGTGTGGTTAGTGTCCTTGAAATACCCGCCGTCATTTAGGCCAAGTGTGTCCATCTGATCCAGTGTCCAAACATCGCCATAGATTGTGTCTTCCGGATCGAACACACCTTTGCCCGCACTGGGAGCTACTATATCCAAGACCACAATGGTATCGTCGCCATAGAAATCCGGGCCAGACCCACTCCAAGGATAGTGATCGTCATCAAGATCAATGGCTCCTACGGCGAAACACTTTTCATATCGGGCCGGGTAGCTGACTGCATAACGCTGTTCCCCCTTGTTGCCGGAGGAGAATATGTGCGGGCAGCCACGTCCGTTGCGGCCAAACTCATAGGCGCTGTCAAGGGCCCAATTGATGGCCACTCTGTCAGTGTCTTTCACAGTAGCAGTCCAACCAAAACTCCAGCTACATGACAGAATATCAGCGCCCTGCTTGTAGGCATAGGTGATAGCCTCGGCCCGGCCCATATCGTCAATAACACAATCGAAAATGTCACCGGGTCCGTTACATAACATTTTCACGTTGAGAATGCTGACAAATGGATCCATTGATATCATTCCGCTGGATCGCACAAACTGCGAGATACTATCCGTAGAGTGTGAAGCAGCTATTATTCCAGCACAGGCCATTCCGTGTCCGGTAAACCACTCCGGTGTTGGAGTGCTATCTTTATGGGCGAAGTCGTAGCCGTGAATGATTCTCTCCGATGGCAGGTCTTCATGCTCATCCACACCCCTGTCCAGCACGGCAACTACAACGTCGCGGTTCATTCCGGCGAAGTCCCAGACAGAGGCGCTGTCGAAGGTCCCGATTACCTTCTTCAAGTGCGGCTGGAAGTCATGGTAGTAGTCATACAATCTGTAGCCGTCAGCCTCGACTCCCGGGCCGTAGTTTGGTTGGACAAAAGCGAGGCCGGGCAGGGTTAGGAAAGTATCGACAAGCTGCCAGAGACGCAGGTTTGATGAATCGGTATTAATAATCTCTGCCACATTGGTCATCGGCTGTCGGCCTAGTTCAAGGTCGTAGTGGGCAATCAGGCTGTCCACGAATTCAAGAGTAGTTCCAGGCTGCAACCCGACACAGAAGCTGGCCCCGACGAGACTGGGCGTGCCGATTTCGGATATGTAGTATGGTTCCACCAGAGATATCTCTTCGATACCACGTAGCGAGTCTAGGAAGTTGATGTACCCGTTTCCGGTTGTCAGAGAGCAGGCCATGAAGCCGTGATAAACGTGGTAGTCGTCAAGAACATCCGCTATCCTGCCAATGGCAGCCACTATGCTATCTTGTTGATCAACCGAGACTGTCTGGTCAAATCTGATTGTAATCTTCAGCGAATCGTAGCCAGGCTCGCGCGCTCCGGCAATCAAGGGCATAGCCAAAAGCAAGAGGCCAGCGTAAACTAGTACTGTCCGAGATGTGAGCACCGCATCTCCCCCATAAGTTTAGAGAGTTTTTGTTACGGTGAGTTCTGAATTGTCAGATAATTAACATTTTTCCCCTCCAACAATACATGGTTCGATAATTCAAAAGTATTTGCATTGACAACAGCTACCAGCCCACCGGCTGACAGTACAATCCATGTATCATCCGGTGTCACCTCGACATCTCGCATCGCATGGTACTGTACTCCACCCTCATGCACCACGTCAACTGGGTGCACCTCATTCGTTGTTATGTCATAGACACTGAACGAAGAACCACCTCCGCCACAGACACCGACCAACTCGCCTGGATGGGTGTATGGAATGTAGCGACCATTTGGAAGGAGCTCAATCTCGCCGTATCCTGCGAAAACAGACCGGTGTATGACGGAATCAGCATTCACGTCATAGACCTCCACTGCAGCATCGCATTCAGCATGAGCAGTCAGAAGATACCACTGACTGTCATCGGGAGATGGGATCACCTGACCTAAGCGCCAGGGAGTACAAACCCGTCGTTGAACATTGAAACCGCCTTCAATCTGCAACCGATAAGCATAGTCAGGCCAATGAGAGGCAAGGAACACTCTACTATCCGCAGAGAACCCACCGAACAGAACGCGGTCGGTGTCATGAAATAATAACGAGTACCCATCGGTGGAGAGGATATTCAGACCCTCCCGGTTGAGGACGGCCAAGTATTGACCATTGGGTGACACAGAGACCCCAAATTCAGCTGCATATGGTAGTACCTCTACTTGTTGAGGGTTAGCTATCTCAACCGCCAAAACGGAGTCTTCTAAAGCGAGATAGATACTCTCCCCACCGGGAGACACAACCATTCTCGGCTCCGGCACGCCGAGTGACGGCGTTCGAGGTGTTGGCAGGGCCGGCACCTGGAAAGAGTCCAGTTGCCCCGATAGAATGTGGTATCCAAAGACCCAGTTGTCGCTGTTTACGTCCGCGAAGTAGGCAATGTAGTCAGTTGGATCCGGTGGTTCCGGATCGGTCGGTGAGCGGTCGCACCCCCCTGTTCCCAGATAGTATAGCACACACGTCAAGAGCAGTATACTATGCCGCTGCACTCTCCCTGCTTGATTCATGTCGATCCCCTTATCTGAGGTTTCCCACCACCTACCATAACAAACGAGCCAACCTCAATTTCTGTCAAGACATTTTTATCCATCATATCCACTATTCTTGCGCGCGCCGGGCGCCCGATTTCACACCTAATCCGATAGCAGCCCCTCTTGTGCCCACATGTTTTTAGTTGAAAGGCCCCGGCAAAAGATGCATCCATGCGCCCATGAGATTGCGATGGACACTCATTCTGACTCTGGCCGTCGGCATCTGTGCCGGTGCGGCCAACAGCCGGGCCGAGACAGAGGTCGGGTATCTCTTTGTCGAATCGGAACCTAAACATGCACGCGTGGTGATCGATGGTGATGACAAGTTGATTGTGGTGTCACCGCTGTTATGTACGCTGTCGGTAGGACCCCACAAGCTCACTCTTTATTCTGACGATCACCTGCCCAACACGATCGGAGTCTACATTACAGCCGGAAAGATACTTCGCAAAAAGATTCGGTTCCTTGGTCCGCAACAGATAGAGCAGCTATCCGATGCCGGTTCTTATATGTCTGCGGTCAACGGCAATCTGTCCATTGTCACCGACATTTTCGGCGGTGTTGTGTTTCTGGATAGTGCGCGGATGAATGTCGCCCTGCCTGCGACCTTACGCTCGATTCCCTCTGGCGTGCATCATGTACGAGTCGAGCACAGTGGGCTGGGATTTGACACCACTGTGATAATCCATGCCGGTGTGACCGAGACGCTCAATCTCAGTCTGCTTCAACTGTGGGAGCTGCCGCCGCTTGATGTACTGCCGCCACCTGCAGAACTTTCACCGCCTACGGCTGCGGAGGTGCCACCACCGCCACCTGAACTGGTAACAGTTGTGGTCAACATGGAACTCCCCGGCTGCCGCTACCAGCGTGCCCTGGCACCAGAGAATGATACACCGTTCGACAGCTTTCAGATCGCCCTGCCGGGTGAATATGACACCGAGCCTGCGCCCGAAACGCCCGAAGTCGGCAACCAATCCGACGGCGACATGCGCACTTTGGCCTACCATCGAAACCGCTTGCCGGTCTGGGATGATGAGCGGATATCCATGCGGGGCGTCGATGCCGTGGTCAGTATACTAACTGAAGACTCGGTGATTGTCGTCTCGCATCGATTCGCAGTCGACAGCACCATGTCGCTCAGACCCCAGTCGGCTGATCTCGAAGTTGGCATGCCGGTGCGCTTGGCCAAACGCTATTCACAAACTTCCAAAGGTAGTGAGGTATCTTTCGAGGTTGAGTTATTCGTCAACCAGTCGATGAAATTTGCGGGCTTTGCCAATCTGCTGCCAATCCGCAAACGGTTCAGGCTCAATACCGATCTAAACGGCGGCGACGATATCAATGTTCGAATACGCATCGACACCCAAGGTGAAGTGTTCTTCAGATACTGGTAGCCAACGCGCCAGGTGCACAGGGCTGCTGACCTCAAACCGCTTACACTCTTTTGCAACACGTTACTTCCCTGTAGGGTGGGTCCGTCTTCGCCTGCGCGCCGAGGCGTGGACCCGCCGGATCGTCAGTGGTGCACGACATGAGGCCGCCCACAAAAAAAAACCGGCCTGCGCCCAGCAAGCCGGTTGTGAATTGAACTATCGATCTATCGATCAGGTCCCGGCTGTCAGAGTAACAACCACCTTGATCGAATCTACCGTGAACGAGCTGGTGGTAACATCGGCCATAGCCCAAAATTTGAACTGGCCGGTTTCCCCAAGCGTCTTCAAAGTAGACAGATTGGTAATGTGGCTGAACGACGCAGCGTATCCAATGAACGACTTACCGGCCGGCATCGGTACATCGACCAGAACGTGAGTAGCACCGGCAATGACCGCACTCTTGGACGAGGCGCCACCGAGCGACGACGCCAGAGCGTCAACGTAGCAGTTGAAATTATTGGCCGAGGCCGCCGAACTGTTCAGCCAGATTTCAAAACCGATGTTGTCGATATCTTTGATGTCATCCTTATGGTCCTGCCAGACGGAGTTATCAGTGATATCGAGGGCTTCATAGTAGTAGTCACCGGTGCCGTTGGGAGTGAGGTCGTAGAAGGTCTCCTCCACGACATAGGTGCCGCTGACGATTTTGCAGCCGGAGGGAACCAACAGGGCCAGGGCGACGGCAGCAACTATAGCTGTATGCAGTAGTTTTTTCATGACTGTCTCTCCCTATAATCCGAAGTGGTAGTTAACGCCGGCTGTTATCAGCGCAGCTTTCTTGGACCCGCCACCCTCGGTGCCGATTACATCGAAACGACCACGAACTTCCAAACCGAGCGAGGGTCCCACACCGATCTCTACACCCAGACCACCGGAGAGTCCGGTGTTGCTCTCATCGATCTGTAGATCATCGTTTTTGACCTTGTAGGTGCCGATACCGACAAAAAAGAACGGTGACAATCCGGGTCCGGCCAGAGAACCCAGGCGCGCATCGACTCCGAATCCGTTCACCTTGGCGCCGGTAGGATCGTCAATGATTTCATCAACATCCGGGTCACCATACTTCAGAAAGGTGACGTGCGGTTCCAGCGAGATCACCGAAAATGCCTTCACACTCGCCCTTATTCCAAAAACCGTCCCCTGCGACTGGTCATCCTGCGCCACCGGGATACCGACCCCGCCAAAGGCGCCGACACCGGCCGACAGACCGGCCGCCGATGCCGACTGAAGCATCAGTAACAAGCCAAGCGTTACCATTACTAACTTCTTCATAAATCCTCCAGGATTGATTCGGGAGGGCCATGCCTCCCACGAATTAGTTTCAAACACATAAGTCTACCTCTGCAACTATTCGTTGTCAAGACTGAATACATCTACATTTCAATAATCTGAATACGTGCATAACTGCTATTTCTGTTGACCTTATACCCAGTCTGTATGTACTTTTCGCGATACGCTATGCCGCCGTTAGCCGAAGCAGCGCCGGCGGAACGAGGACAGAGAGTGAACATGAACGATGAGAACTGTCGAATGAGCCGGTCACATGCCTTGGGTTTCTTCGAGCGCTACCTGACCGCGTGGGTGCTTATCTGTATTGTGTCAGGCATCGTTCTCGGCAAGATCGCTCCGTCGGTGGCACATTTCCTGGACGGCCTGGCCATAGAGTCCGGCGGCGCGCCGGTGGTATCGATCCCGATCGCCGTTTGCCTGTTTTTCATGATGTATCCGATAATGGTCAAGATCGATTTTGCCGAGGTCCTCTCGGCCGGTCGGAACATGAAGCCGGTACTGTTGACGTTGTTCGTAAACTGGGGCATCAAACCGTTCACTATGTACGGCATCGCCACGTTTTTTCTGGGGACACTGTTCCTGGGGCTGATCGGACCGGAGGCAGTCGATCATGTCAAAATGCCGCTGGGCTTGAATCTGGAGGTCGGGACGACTTACGGTTCCGGGACGGTGGTCTTGATCGACGGCATTCGGATGCTTGAGGTGCCGCTATGGCGCAGCTACCTGGCCGGATGCATCCTGCTGGGCATAGCGCCCTGCACCGCTATGGTGTTGGTGTGGGGCGACCTTTCGCACGGCAACGCCGGACATACGCTGGTTATGGTCGCTATAAACTCGCTCACCATGTTGGTCCTGTACGGCCTGCTGGGTGGATTCCTTCTCGGTGTGGGCAGACTGCCGGTTCCCTGGCAGGCATTATTGCTCTCGATTGCCGCCTATGTCGCTCTGCCGTTGGTCGCCGGTTACCTCTCGCGGCGATGGCTTATCGCGGCAATGGGTGACCGGTGGTTTAAGGACAAGTTCCTGCCGGTGTTGTCACCGGTGACCATCACCGCCCTGTTGGTTACGCTGGTGCTTTTGTTTTCCTTCAAGGGGGAAGTCATCCTGGGAAACCCGCTAACTATTCTATGGATCGCCATACCGTTGTCCGTGCAAACCATCCTGATCTTTGCCGTCGCTTTCGGACTTACACGGGTATTACGTTTGAAGTATGAAGACGCCGCACCATCGGCCTTGATAGGTGCATCCAATCATTTCGAGGTCGCCATCGCTACGTCCACGATGCTCTTCGGTTTGTCCTCCGGCGCCGCGCTGGCTACCGTGGTCGGCGTGTTGATTGAGGTTCCGTTGATGCTCTGGCTGGTGCGTATCTGTTTACGCGCGCGGGCGCGCTTTTAACTCGGCTTCAGCCCACGGACACTGTCTCAAGCCGAAGGTTCTTCGATCGGATCAGTCTGCTCTCTCTGCCGAAACTGTTCACACACGTCGGTAACGCCGATCTTATCCAAATAGGACTGATTGGCCAACGAAGATTCGTCGCCGACATTAAAAGGATTGCGCTCGTGATGGAGCGCATCGGCCATGTGTACGGCCGTGAGGATCGTGCGTTGGGGAATTGGCATCCGCTCCGGATCGTGGTGCAGCGCTACCGGTTCGAGAATTGAATCCGGCAGACCCCACAACGACAAGAGATGGGTGCCGATTTCAGCGTGAGTGACATTAAGGACTTTTCTTTCAGCCTCGTGGAAAGGAATCGACTTCTCGTCGGCCAGTTCGAGCGCCTCCTGTAACTCGGCCCGGAAATGAGTCAACATCACCAGTTTGCCTATATCGTGTAACATCCCGGCCATCAACGCCTCATCGCACTCCGGCCGTGGCAAACCGATGGCTTCGGCTATCTTCTGAGACTGAGACCCCACGGCCATACTGTGACCGTAGATGCTCTCGATGGAAATCTTGTGTAAGGCGGGAAAATCAAATTGGCTGAACGCCCCAGCCGTCAAAACCAACCCTCGGACCGCCTCCAATCCAAGCAGGTTGACTGCCTGCGTGACGTTGTCGACGTGCCGGCTGAGTCCAAAATAGGCCGAGTTGATCATTTGAAGGAGTTTTGCCGTTAGACTGATATCCTCTGAGATAAGGGCGGCGATTCTCCCTATCGACACAGTGTCCGATTGGATTTCATTCATCAGTCGATTGTACATTTCCGGAGGACTGGGCAGAGTGCCGATGGCTGCAATTCGTATATGCAACTCCTCCATGGCCAGGACTTCCCTGAGCCCCAAAGAAGTTGTCAGGAAACCGCGCAATGTCTCCGGGTTGCACGGCTTGCTGATCAAGCGGTGCGCGATAGAGGTGGACTCAAGCATGACCTTTCGATCGCTGGCATCGGTCTGGATAAAACGAATTGTACCAGGATAAAGGTCACTGATCTGTTTGAGCAGTTCCACCCCGGTCATTGTCGGCATATCGAGGTCGGTGAGGACTATGTCCGAGGGGCACCGTTTCATTGCCCTTAAAGCCTCAGCCCCGTTTGTTACGAATTCGACTTCCCATTCATTCTGCCGTCTGGCAAGGATCTGACGGATGCCTTCAATTGTGGCCGACTGTTCATTTGCGAAAACAAAAAGGATTCGCTTGCGGGACATGGATGTTCTCCTTCTGTGGTTTTCGTTTCTCGGACTAAGACTTTTTGGACTAAAGCAGGTTCGTGCCTGTTGGGGGAATATCCCAGAATAAGCTGCCTGGACCCTGCTATAGTATCTCTATCGGTTTTTTGCGGAAGGTCTGAATGAAGATGGGTAAAAATACGGTAGTAATCAGGTAGGCCGAGCTGTCGTCACGTACCCATTCGGTGACGGCCGGCTGCAAACATGATCGGAATCAACAGCGCAGTTGCCCCGGCATAATACAGCGGTACGCCGGTCGTGATGGCCTCCGGGGAAGCGGCCAGGAAATCCAACGGCACGATATGGTTCATCGGCCCGACATACCAAAGAGTCATGTAAACAACCTCAAACAGCTTGTTGGTTCCGCTTACTTTTCCCAGAGTCATGGCCAGGGTGGGAATAAAGAGGGCCGCCGTCAGCCACGCCGCAAGATAGGAAAACTGACCCAGGATGAGAGCCTTGATAGCGATTCCACCTCCAGCGACGAGAGCGACAGTAATTCCGGCCAGCCAGGCGACCGGCAATTGACGCGACACCGGGTACGGACAGCTGACCATAATCTGCGACGTGTTCCACCTGAGTTCACGCGTCCCCATTTTCGACCAGACTAACAGCGGCCACACCCATGCCACCGGCAAAATATAAGTTCGGGCAATCTCGAAGGGCGCAGCCAGCGAGGCAACGATCAAGCCCAGCTGCACAACGTACCAGGACCAGTGAAAGCCCTTGAGCATCACCCTGAGTTCGGCCAACAAAAGTGCAACCGGGCTGAACACCGAACGCACCGCGGCCAAATGACTGAGATGGTAAGGTGTGGTCTCGGCAAGAGAACGAACCATACCGTTGTTGGAATCCACGGGAGTCTTTTTGACCCGGCGCTTTGTTTTCGATGGATCGAATCGGTCAAAGAACGGCACCGCCAGCATGGTAATAAAGAAGGCCAACCCGACACAGAAGAAGTGCGGCTGCACCACCGCCCAGGTCCACTCGATACCGTCCCATTGGAACTGTTCCAAACCGGGGAAGAACTCCGGATTGAGATTGAAATTCAGTTTGGCCCCCGGAAACTGAGCCAAGGCCGCTGTTTTCATGCTTGTCTCAAAAAGGTTGAGCCCAACAAAGTCGAAAATTGGACGCTTGGTCTCCATGGCCAGCGGCAGGCTCATCGTTATCATGATCAGGTAGACGGCATTCCCCAGCCCACCGCGCAGCCACCGGATCGATTCGAACAGTATTGCAAAGGCGGCCGTGAGCAGCATAGTCGGCAGCCCGATGTACACAAACGGCGCCAGCAAATGCCACAGATCAAAGCTGCCGGAACCGGGGTCGACAAGTTGCATGACCGCTCCTGATGCCGCTACAATCATCAACATCGAGGTCAAAACTGCAAAGTTACTGAGGAGCTTGCCGAACAGATAGCCTATTCGCGTGAGCGGTGTAGTGGCGAGTATCTCGCCAACGCCGGTGGTCCGGTCGCGATCGATAGCGTTTTTGATCACGTAGAATCCGAACATCATCAACAGTAGCGTGCAGGTCATGGTCATGGTGCTGCCGACCCAGGCTGAGTTACCGACACCTCGATAGTTGCCCAGTCGAGCCGTGAACTTTCCCACGTAGACCAGGTATCCCAGGTAGAGATTGAGTCCGAGCACGACCAGAAAGCTGTAACGCCTGGTGCGTTCACGGAAGTCGGCCAGCACGGTGTGGTAAAGAGCAGTCATTGCCGGACCTCTCCGTATCTCAGGGTACATCGGCTGGGAATAGGGATGGCTTTTTGGAGCGTCGCCAGACCGGCTGCACGGTTCGCCCGACACCAACGACTCTCTTGAGCATGACCAAGCCGACCATCAGGCAAAGTCCCACCGCCAACCATGAAGCCTCGACCCCAAAGGCACCGCCGGTCAGCCACTCTGGTCCGGTGACTGAAGGCCTCACCAATCCCTCCACCGTGTGGCCCGAAACGGTCAGGCCGAAGACTGTAGACTGTATGAAATTCCAGGCCAGATGCAGCCCGAAGATCATCCAAATGCGACGTGTATACATAAAGGCCGCGGCCAACAGAACTCCGGCCTCGACCATGATGGCTACCGAGCTGAACCAGGTGGCGTTTGGATTGCCGGCATGCACCAGACCGAACAAAGCGGCTTGCACTACCAAAGCCAACCAGCTACCCAGAGCCTCCTCGGTGATTTTGAAGACGATCAGCCGAAAGACCATTTCTTCCAGAAAGGCAGCGGAGAACATCCGCAGGAATCCCTGGACTGCGATGGCCGGGTTCGGATCGAACGACTCAATACGGTAGTATCCGCCGACGGCCAGCACGGCCACGACCGTTACCATTAGAGCAGTACCTATTCCAAAACCGCGTCCGAATTCGGCAACGCTGCCCCTCAAGGCCAACTCCGATGCTTTGCGTCGTTCGATCAAACGTGTGTAGAGGCAGTAGACAGCGTACATAAGAATGGAGGCGGCGAGGGCAAGAAGAAGCTTCGCCCAGCCGCTTGAGTCGGTCAATGACTGGTCCAATGCCATTCCGGCCAGATTCACCGGCGACAGAAAAGCCAGCACCAGTACAAATCGACATAGTGGGAATTGAATAATCTTACCCGGGACCGTTGTCGGCTGGACGGTCGTGAACAATTGCGCAGGCTCAGGATAGGTTGAGACCTCTTGGCCGATGGGCTCTTGATGATTCGGCATCATGAACGCTCGCTCGGTTGTCGGGCTGAGTTACCGTTGTTTCGGTCATGGGCCAGTATATAAAGATAGGCATCTTCGAGCGTCGGAGACGCAGCCTCTGCGCTCTCATCGGGGCAGCTTTCTTCGACGACGCGAATGCGCACCCCCTGATCGGTTCGGATACTGGAGGAAATAAGCAGCCGTTGCTGCAACTTGGGCAGCTCCGTTGACGGGACCACCCACTCCCAGACTTTTCCATGCACCGACCTGAGCAACTCCTCCGGAGTGGCCTGGGCAATGAGTCGTCCGCGGTTAATAATAGCCACTCTGGTGGCTATGGCGGCAACATCGGAAACAATGTGCGAGGACAAAATCACAATCCTCTCCCCGGCCAACTCCGACAGCGAATTCCGAAAGCGAACCCGCTCCTCCGGGTCGAGACCGACCGTTGGTTCATCGACAATCAGCAATTTGGGGTCATTTAACAGAGCTTGGGCGATCCCAACCCGCTGCTTCATACCGCCGGATAGAGAACCCAGAGGACGTTTACGGGCTTCGGTCAGGTTGACCAGCTCCAATAGCTGATCGATCCGCTGCCCGGCGCCACCGATCCCTTTGGCTGCGGCAAGATAAGTCAGGAATTCGACCGCGTTCAGGTGTGGGTAGACACCGAAATCCTGCGGTAGATAGCCCAGCACGGTACGCACGTTGTTTGGTGAACGCTCGATGTCGACATCGTTGAAAGTTACGCTGCCCTCGGTCGCCCTGGTGACTGTGGCCAGGATACGCATCAGGGTAGATTTGCCGGCGCCGTTAGGTCCCAGAAGGCCGAGCAACCCCGGCTGGACATTTAGACTGAACTTCCTCAGACCCCAGACATTGCCTCGATAACGTTTTCCGAGTGATTCGATGTTTAGATTCAAGAGTCTCTCCTCTGTTCACCCTGCCGTTGGCGCTGCCGGCTTTTGCGGGCAAAGTCTCATCTCGCCATACCATTAGACGGCTCAGGCAGCAAAATGTTGCTGGCGGCAAAAATCCCACCCGACGCAGAGCCTCTGGGTGGGGTACCGAAGATTGAGATTGCCGCGGCCCCTCTGGTCGCTCGCAATGACGCCGACGGTGCATAGTCCGGTAGGGCGGGTCCGTCTTCGCCTGCGCGCCGCGGCGTGAACCCGCCAGTCCTGTAGGTCGAAACCCCTGGTCCGAATGTGAGAACCATGGCTTGACCGTGTCGTCCTGAGCGCAGTCGAAGGACGAATCTTGTACCCCACCTAAAGCGAAGCGCCAGGTGGGTTACCTTGCGTACTCACCGAATCCCACCCGACGCAAAGCCTCTGGGTGGGGTACCGCCTGGCGCACGACGACGCATACCACGCACGGAGAACCGCCGATTTGCTTGACAGATTCCGCCTTTCCGATATATTGTATACTGAAGTCTACGATGACTCATGACAGGAGGTCTCGTTTGAAGGCATTTCCGCTTGGCCTGACCCTGGCTTTAGCTCTTGCGGCCAAAACCAATTCAACTGTAATCTATGTCCCCGCCGATCAGCCAACGGTCCAGGCCGGGGTCGATGTAGCGTCGGTAGGCGACACCGTCCAGGTCGCCCCCGGCAGGTATTACGAACATGTTGCCATTACTGAGGCCGTCACGTTGCTCGGTGAGACTCGCAACAGCACTGTCATCGACGCTTCGGACAGTGGTGATTGCATTCTGGTTTCGGCTGCGGGAGTTGTGATCAAGAACCTGTCCGTTCAGCACGGCGGACCGCTGGGGCCATACGAAGGTGCCTGGGATTCCGGTATCAGGATCGTGGAGACAGAAAACGTGCTTGTAGAAGACTGCTTCGTTTACGACAACGGCGCGGCGGGGATATCTCTGACGGCATCTTCTTTCTGCACCATTCGAGGCTGTTATATTTGGGATAACGTTACCGGCGTATACTTCTATGAGGATGTCTACGGTAGTTTTAGCAACAATGCCGACAATCAGATAATCGGTAACGTAGTTGGCCTCAACAGTTCGATCGGAATACATTTCGAACATTCGGTCAGTCTCTACCACTCCGATAATATCGTGCGCAGCAACTTCGTTGTCGGCAACGGTGTCGGCATGTCTATGCTCATGTCCCAGTACAATGATGTTGTCTTCAACCATTTCTACTGGAACGTCGGTCGGGCGCTTGTACTTGGCATGTGTATGGGTGGCGGGGAGAACAATACTTTCCACCACAATAGTTTCCATAACAACAACGCCGGCGACACTCAGGCGCAGGACTATGGCGACGGAACCGACTATTGGTACTCCGTCTATCAACAAGAGGGTAACTACTGGTCGGACTATACAGGCGTCGACAACAATGGCGACGGCATTGGGGACACGCCCTATACTATCGAGGAGGGTGAGACCTATGATCTTTATCCGCTGATGGTCCCCGAGGACTCCGACGGCGATGGTTTTATCGACAGTGTCGACAATTGCCCGGGACTGTATCACTCAAACCTGGCCGATGCTGACCACGACTTTATCGGCGACGAGTGTGATGATTGCACCGACTTCGATGGCGACGGCTACGGCAATCCCGGTTTGCCCAACAACACCTGCCCGGACGATAACTGCCCCAATGTGTACAATCCTGCCCAGGAGGATTTCGATGGCGACGGGATGGGTGACTCCTGTGATTACTACGCACCGGCTATCGATCAAATCTGGACTACTTGCCTGGGCCTGGCGGTAGACAACGACGGCAATTTCGGTGTCAAGGGCAATGATGCCGACGGTGGCTGCAACCTCGACTACACCCAGTACGGCGGCGACTGTGACCCGGGGGCGGATGTATACCTGTATGACGGCTCACCATTTGTATTGCGTATCAACGGCGATGATACACTGCTTTGTCAAGCCCTCCACAACACCCACAATTATCTTCGCGTTGGATGGGGTCGTCCTTATGAAGGGGTCATCACCACACCCTGGTTCGACTTGTACCGAAGCGGGACATTTGTAACCAACGACTATTCAATCGGCCTCGAACAGTGGTTCTGGGTCCCCAAGGACCCGGAGTATTGCACCTTTATCATAAAGGCCCTGAAAGTCTATTCGTTCGACGGCCAGCAGCACGACAACGTTAGTGTCGGTAATGGCATTGATTGGGATATACCGGGCGACGGCGGTGGCAACGAAGGTGGATTTGACACCACGCATCGATTGATCTATATACGCGGCCTGGAGAGCGACGGCGCAGGCTGCCAGGACAACGATGCCCGCTACGGCGGGGAGGCGCTCCTGAGTTTCCACAGTAATGACACCTGCGCCGACGCCTGGGGTACCCAGCCCTACAGCGCCTATGTTGCCACTAATCCGGACTACCTATGGCCCGAAGGCGGATTGGTGGCATCTGAGCTGGACAGCATGATACACCTACCGGGGTACAAGATAGAGCACGACACCGTCGACCTGCACGCCGTAATGACTTACTTCGTTGACCAGACGCTCATGCCCGGCGATACCGTCACGGTTTACTCGGCGCTTACAACTGTTCGCGAAGGTTCTCTGCCGATCCTGTTCAACAACGTATCATTGGCGCAATTCTGGTTGTCGGCCTTTGTCACCCAGGACTGTTACTGTTGCCGGGGACTTCGAGGGAATATCGACAACGATCCACTCAACCAGATCGATATTTCGGATTTGGTCGCTTTGGTCGATTACATGTTCACCGGTGGCCCGGGTCCGGAGTGTCCCGAAGAAGCCGACATGAACGCCGATGGTGGCTGGGACATAGCCGATCTGGTATACCTGGTGGACTTTATGTTCAACGGCGGCCCGCCGCCGGTTGCCTGCCCGTAATCGTGAGATCGCGCCGACTTGTACCGTGGCGTCCACCGATTGCGTCGTGTACCGTGAGGTACACCTCCACAGCGCAGTCTTCCGAGACGCCGATAACACAACCCCGAATGAGGTAACCAGTTAACTTAAGCCGCCCGTTTTGGCACGCTTTCTGTTTGTCTCTGTGTAAGAAACAGAAACAAACGGCACCCCTTGATAAGGAGAGACAAAAGGTGTTGAAAAAACTACTTACAATCTCAATGCTAACTGCGCTGCTGGTCTGGGCGGTCGGCTGTTCGGAGAGTCCCACCGAAACAAACAATCTGACTGAGAACCTTAACCTCAATGACGCCACCGGCGGCTACCGGGCCACCGATGAGGCGCCCGGTTTTGGCGATTCCGACCTGATGGCCGACAGCGACGAATCAGAAGAGTATGACGACCCCATCCTGTTGAGCGGCGCGCTCGATTCGATCATCGAGGACCCAGCTTCGGGCTACTACCATCTGCGCATCCTCTGGGGTCAGATGGAGTTGGATACCAGTGTTACGGAACTAACTGACTGGACAGGGTCGCTGACGGTGACACGAGGCGGATTGGCTATACGGCAGGTGATCAGGTTCGAACGAGGCCAGGACGCAATTCTGGAGCGCACCGACCGTAATCTGATCGAATGGGAGTCGTTCACCAATGTCCACCACGACGGTATCGGCGTAGACATTTTTGTCCCACCGGCTGCGACTGATTCAACAGACTCCGCCACGGTGGACGAACTGGTTTCGGTAACATTCGAGACCGGTCCCTACAGCCGCACCTTTGACATGGCCGAACTGATGGCGCTGGATACCGTGGTCTACCTGGACGACGCCGATTCGAACGCCGTGGCCTTTCATGCCTTCCGGCTCGATAAAGTCCCTTGCGCGCGTGGATTCCTGGCCGGTCGCTGGGGTTACAACGATGAGGGCCACGGTATCTTCCGTGGTTTCTGGATATCCAAGAAGGGTCGGATCTCCGGGTTCCTTCGCGGGCATTTCGGTGTCAACGATGAGGGCAAAAACGTATTCTTCGGAAAGTGGATCGGCGAAAGAGGTCGCTTCCGTGGATTTATCCGCGGCCATTGGAAGCAGCATCCCAACCACCACGCCAACCCCAACGCCGTGCGCCACGCCGGCGGCCGCTTCGAAGGTGAGATCATCGATGCCAACCGCCGGAAGATAGGCGTCATGGGTGGCAAGTACAAATCTCACCCACAGTTCAAAAGAGGCTTCTTCCAGGGTCGCTGGAAACTGGATTGCGATGAAGAAGAAGAGTCCCGCGACGAAGGACTGTAGGTCAAACAGTGGCAAAATGCAACGAAATGTCATCTGAGTGTCATAGAATTAACCAGGACGTGCCGATCGTTTCCAAACGGTCGGGCGTCCGCTCAAATACACCTGAAATAGGACGAAAAGCGCAACCTTTGCGGCAACTTTTTTAGGAATAACCTGAACAAAACAGTCTGTTTATACGTTAAATAGGCAGGACAAAAAAACCCCCTCTGTCTCTCCTAGAGACAGCCCTGCGTTGGGCAGGATTAGCAATAATCCTGCCCTCCTTTTTTGTGGTCAATAATCCGACTGTTCGTTCACGTTAGGTCGACATCATGTTTGGGTGGCGTATGGACGCTTAGGTTGGGATTCATCGGTCCCGCCATAAACGGTGGACCACCCGCAACCCTATCACCCTGAAGACACAGACTGTGTCCTAATAGGGTTTCGCGGGGTCCTGACCACGCCCTAGGCGTGGTGGTGACCCTGTGATTCTCGGCATTGTGTTGTGACAGAGCAACCTCAAGAACACCGGTTCACACGCTCGCCTTCGGCGAACGCAGGAACCGGTGTAAACGCTGGACCACCCGCAACCCTGTCACCCTGAGCGCAGTCGAAGGGTGAGCGCAGTCGAAGGGTGAGCACAGTCCGAGACTGCCTGTTACTCGCCGGGCACCCCGACCTCCGATTCGAGCACGTCAATCAGAGAATCCAATTGTGCATCGGGGCCAACGGCGTTGCGGACCATGCGGAAGATTTGGAGAGCTTCGCGTTTTTTCTGTGGCTTGTCTTGAGAGGCCAGGGCCGAAGCCAGGTTGATGCGATAGGCAATTGCGGTGCTGTCGGCCAGAATAAGGGAACGAAATATCTCTTCCGATTTTGTGTACTGGTGCAGCACGGCGTAGTAGATACCTTTGTTGGCCAGAAACGATTCGTTGGGACCAAATTTGGCAATGGCCGAGTCAACCAGATCAATAGCGACATAGAGCGAACCCATGTCTGCCGCCGTGTTGGCTGTCTGCACCCAACGGTTGGGGTTATCCGGTTCGCTCTGCATCAGTTGTCCAAAGTAGTAGTGCGCCCACGAAAGGTCTTCCATCTGAATGCTCAGTTCGGCCAGTTCCTCCAGATGGCTCTGGATAGGATCGCCGGTTTCTACCATTACCCGCAGGGCCGCCCTGGCCGCCTCCCAGTCCTCGACCTTGAGCGCCGCCTCGTACAGAACCAGATTGATTTCACGGTCATCGGAGTACAGTGTGTTGGCCCGGCCCAAATAAAACAGGGCCGAATCATGCATCAGCTCGCGTGAGTAAGTAACCCCAAGCAGATACAGGAGGTCGCGGTCGGATGGTTTTTCCTTGAGCGCCTCCAGAAGGTAGCCGCGAGCTTTGAAGTACTCACCGCTTACGAAAGCCTGTTCGCCCGCTTTGAGTCGTTCGTCGAAGGTCTCCGGTTCGGATGCGCAGGCCATTGTCAGTATGGCGGCACTCAGGAGCAGATGGATCAATCTGTGCATTCATTCCTCTTTGGTCATCGGTTCAACGCTTCATAATAGGAGAAAACTACATACAATTCAAGTTTGTCCACCAGGGAATTATAGTACGATTCTTCTTTATTGCAGGCCGGTCCGCCGCGGCCGATTGTGGTCCTCACACGGTCAAGCCGTGTTGCTCCGGATTTGGCGGGTCCGAAGACGGACCCACCCTACAAAAGTTCAGGCTTCGACCATAGGGTTTCGCAGGGTCCTGACCACGCCCTAAGCGTGGTTGTGAACCTGTGATTCTCGGCATCGTGTTGTGAAGGAGCAACCTCAAGAACCACCGGCCCTCAATAGCTGTTGACAAAATCGGATCGGCGCAGGACATTACCTTATGACCCGGGATCATCAAAACAGTTCTGCCGTTATCATGGTCGCCCTGACAAAGTTCTGTGGATTCGGCCCCCGGATGATCAGCGCCCTCTTGCAGCGCTTTGGTGAACCTGCCGAGATTCTGAACGCGTCTGAAGACGCATTAATGAAAATCGACGGTCTGACAACCGAGCAGGCCGATCAGATATGTACGGCCGGAGACGTTATCGATCAGGCCACGGAGTATTGCCAAAGTCTCAAACAACGGGATGTAATCATCTCCACCCGGCTTGATGACGGTTACCCCGAGGGGCTTTATGAGTTGAACGACCCACCACCGCTTTTGTTTGTGCGGGGTCGCCTTCCCGACGGCGCCAACAAGTCTGTCGCCGTGGTCGGAGCCGATGAAGCAACCGGCGAGGGGATTGATCTCACCGTCACACTGGCCCAACGGTGCGCCGAGGCAGGCGTGCAAATAGTATCATCACTCAGACGAGGTATCGATGCCGCCGCCCATCTTGGCGCCAAGGCGGGCGAAGGTGTATCGTTCGCCGTGCTGGACGGTGGGCTGGACCACATTGATCTGGTCGAACAGATGCCTCTGGCTATCGATATCACCAGAGCAGGTGGAGTCCTCAGCGAGTTCCCCCCCGAAACCGAGCCGACCGACAAAGCCTTCTCTGTCTCCAATCGAGTCCTGGTCGGCTTGGCGCAGGCGGTTGTGGTCACGGAAGTCTATGGTAATTCGAAGGCAACTCTGGACTTGTTGACGTTTTGCAACGAGACCGGGAAACTGGCTTTTGTACTAATCGATCCCAAGAACGGCGCACTGTCCGATGAGACCAGCCTCTCCGAAGCTGTACGTTTTGGCGCCATCCCGATGGTCGGATTGGATAAAATCGAGGACATAATCAAATCGCTGGTTTGAAACCAATCGATGGATGACGTCTACTACACCATTCAGCAGTCGGCCAAGACCGAAATTAAACGCAAGGGCTCGCGGTTCATTGGAGAAGCGCTGCTGGTAGAGGGCGTGGCCCAGGCAACCGAAAAACTGGAGCAAATCCGCAAACGTGAGCATGCCGCCACCCACCACTGCTACGCCTGGCGAGTCGGGCTTGAAAGCGAGGTCAGGTTCAAGTATTCTGATGACGGCGAACCAGGCGGCAGCGCAGGGCGTCCCATCTACGATGTTGTTTGTGGTCACCAGTTGACCAACTCTCTACTGGTCGTTACGCGCTACTATGGCGGCACCAAACTGGGTACGGGCGGTTTAGTACGGGCTTACGGAGACGCTGCCACGGCAACCCTGGATAAGGCCGGTCGACTTGAACGATTCGTACTGTGTGGCATAAAAGTCCGGATCGACTTCGGGCTTTACGACCGTCTGGCCAAACTGATACACAGCCACGACGCCAGGCAGAGCAGTGCGGATTTTTCGGATCGGGTGACGTTGGAACTTCAGGTACGACAATCTCGCGTTGATGTCCTCATCAATGACATCGTGCAGCTAAGTTCAGGAAAGGCAACAATTGAAAAACTCTCCTGAACGACGGCAACTCGACTGTCTCGGATTGGGCATCATCCCGCTGGACTTTCTATACACTGTCAAGCGCTTGCCCGAGGCCGGAGAAAAAATCGATTCTGTTGATATATGCATGCAGGGTGGCGGACCTGTACCGAATGCTTTGGTGGGGCTGTCCCGGTTGGGGATGAATTGTGCCGTTATTGGGGCGGTGGGAAATGACCACTTCGGAGAGCTGTTGATTAGTGAACTCACCAACGAGGGAGTCGATTGTCGACACATCCTCCGCAAGAAGCGGCCGTCGGCAGCGGCCGTCGGGCTGATTGAACAAGGAAGTGGTCGACGCACGATTGTGCTCAATCGCGTCATCGAGATAGTGCCACGCGATCTGAAAGTTTCGACCTTGCAACATCCGCGCATAGTGCATCTTGACGGACGGGATATTGAAGCATCGTTGAAACTGGCCCGCTGGGCCAGGAAAATCGGCGCTATGGTATCATTCGACATCGGTTCGATACGCAACGATGTCTCTGCGCTGTTACCGCTGGTTGACCATCTGGTAGTGGCCGACGAGTTCGCCTTCCCATTCACTCGAACCGGTAAGGCCACCGACGCTCTACGGAAACTATCAGGCCATTGTGCCGGGAGTATTGTTGTCACCGAGGGAACGAAAGGGTCCACCGGATTGGAAGAGCGAAGGGTAATCCGCCAGCCCGCGTTTCGGGTCGAGGCGGTAGACGCCACCGGCGCGGGTGACAGCTTTCATGCCGGGTATCTATGGAGTCTGTTAAACGGCTTCGACATGGCTGAGCGGCTGGAGTTCGGCGCGGCGACGGCAGCCATCAAGTGTACGCGACCCGGAGCCCGTACAGGCGCTCCCACCATGAGGCAGGTAAGACAGTTCCTAAGGGAGGACCCAGGGACCTATGCTTGAGTATCTGAACGGCATTGACCGGGCTCTGTTCTCATTCGTGAACGGCCAGTTGGCCAATCCGGTCACGGATTTCCTGATGCCGGTTATAACCGATGATATGGTTTTGCGCGTGCTCTACGGCGCCGCCATGGTCATCCTGTTGTGGCGCGGCAAAGCCCGCTTGCGATGGCTGGTCTTGTTTTCAGCGCTGACTCTGGCCGCCACCGACCAGATAGCGGCCCACCTGCTCAAGCCGCTGATCGAGCGAGTGCGACCCTGCCATGTCTTGCCGGAGGTCCATCTCCTGGTTGGTTGCGGCGGCGGCTGGGCTATGCCGTCGGCCCATGCGGCCAATGCCTTTGGACAGGCTTTGCTCTTTGCCGTCATTGAACCTAAGAGTCGATGGTATGTCCTGGTCTTTGCCACCATGGTAGCTTTCAGTCGCGTCTTTGTCGGAGTTCATTATCCGGGTGACATACTTGTCGGCGCCTCAGTCGGTGCGGCCCTTGGATTCATGGGTGCCAAGGTCTTTGGTATCTTCGATGGTAGATTCATCAAAGCAGCGAGGTAACCGGTGCCGTACAGAGTTGAAATCGTCAAAGGTGACATAACCCAAGTTGATGTCGATGCAATCGTCAACGCAGCCAACAACGAACTATGGATGGGAGCCGGGGTGGCCGGGGCCATCAAGAGCACCGGTGGGGAGATTATCGAGCGTGAAGCAATGGCCAAAGGGCCGATCATGCCCGGTGAAGCTGTATTCACTACAGCCGGTAAACTACCTCATAAAGCCGTGATCCACGCCGCGGTCATGGGCCAGGATTTGCGTACAACCGACAAGTTGATTCGCCAGGCAACTATCGCAACCCTTAATACGGCCGAGAATCTGAAACTATCCTCACTGGCCTTGCCCGCCTTTGGAACCGGGGTAGGTGGTTTCCCCATGAAAGCGTGTGCCTATATTATGACTCGGGCCGTGAACGGCTACCAACCGCTGGCCAAACACCTGGAGCGAGTTCTATTCTGTCTGTTTGACGAATACGCATTCCAGACTTTCAAGGATGCTCTGGTGGACGAATCGTAACCGGCAGGCCATTAAGACCCCTTGTCACTGCTTATCAACTCTGACTTTACCATCGAACTTGAGCTGTTCACCGCCCTTGTTGGCAAAGGTTCCGTCGACACTGAAATACAGTGACTGGTCGGCAATCGAATCCAACAGGTAGAAACCCTCTTTCGGCAGGAAAACTCGTTCTTCGGTAGACAGTTCATAGCGCCCCAACAGATGGACCAGCGTGTTGCCTGCCAAAACCGTGGAATCGGGGTCAGCCTTCGATGGAACCTGCATGTAAAACTGACACCGCATGTATTCGTCGGAAGAGAAACCATGCCAGGAACTCTTTTTCCCCTTCGACTGGCGTGTGCCTATCGTAACCACGGCCACATGACCGTTTCCCTCGTCCAGTTTGTTGTCGCCATACGGATTGCCCAGTACGGCGCCCCACACATACTGAGTCGATTCAACCTGAATGTGTCGACGGTCCTCCTCGACGGTCAAATACAGATCGAGACGATATCGACTGGCGCAGCCCAAAAAGAGCAGCAGCAAGACCGGCGCGATTACAGCCAAACGAAAACGGGGGAATTCGGGGCGTTGTTTCATTGTGCAATATAACAGTTCGTTTTGCCTCGGTCAACTTGGGCTTCGACAGTCGAGCTTAATAGTCGCAACGGTTGAGTGAGCGGGTGCAGCGCGCAAGACACCGTGTAGAGTACGGCCTTGTGACGCCCCAACAAAGCCCGCCTCGAATGCGCTTGGGGTGACAGACGACGGCCCAAACCAACGCCGCTACGCGACAAGAAGTACGCCTTTAGGAACATCCCCCAATCGTCTGTGTCCACAGCAAGAGCGAATAACATATCGGGCTAATACGAGTATTTCACCACTATGGCCGGTCGCAGCTCGCGGATGGGTGCCTCGCTTGACCAGAAACTCAACCTCTGGGCAGGATCGGCCTCCCCTATTTCCTCCTTTTGCAGCATGACCGACATGCCTTCCGGATCGAAGTCACGGTAGACCTGCTTCAGATCGAAAGACAGGGGCTGACCGGGCTGAACTTGTTCTGCTGCGATAGGGAGCAAAGAAGGTCGAGGGCCGTCAGCCCAGGTGACACTGTTTTCCTCCCAGGCAGCGCTTCCCAGGGCCATCGCACGCATCGATACCCACTCGACACGCTGGTACTCCTCGGTCGGATGGAGCAGAAGGCTCAGGCCAGTCATGTTCAACCGTCCGGCGCCCTCGGGCAGTGGAGGCAACGTGAGCAAGATTCGAGTTTGTGCTACAAAACTCCGGCGCGGCGGTCCGGGATCAGCCCTGAAAAAGTACTCCAGTTTCAGTTGTTCCGCGCTGCCGTAATTACGGTCGCTACCCCCCCAGTCCGGGCAGTCGGCACAGTCCTCAAATTGAGAAAGGCTTATCGAGGCGTCCTGCTCCACAAGCACGGTGTCACAGATCGACCTGGTCAGAATCATGTCATGCCAACTTCCGCTTGCCCCGATCGTGACCTGTTGTCTGGTCGAATCGTAGTCAGGATGGCTGACCGTGATCTGATGCGTCCCCTGAGGAGCAGTGAGCAAGTCGTAAGAACCATCACTTCCGGTTAAGGTTGCGGCCTCGCCGACTTGTACTTTGGCGCCTTGGACCGGACCATAAAGACGGTGCTCCACGGTCCCGATCAGTCGGGCGCTGGCCAGGTGAATTGGGATGGTCGTATCCTTTTCCAGCATGACCCGGGTCTCAAACGATATATAGTGATTCTTCAACGCGAACAGCTTGTGTGTTTGGGCCGTGACATCCTTGAGGAAGTAGGAACCCTCGGCGCCGGTAGTATCGTACACGTCGCCGCAGATCACCACAACGTCCGGGACCGGTATGCTGCTGCCATCGAGATAAACATTTCCGGTGATATCTCGGTACTCAATCATCTTGGACATGTAAACATTGTGAACGGTATTGTCGACGACACGGATCAAGATGCGATAAGGATGAAAGCCGGTTTTGGCGGCTTCAAGCATGTGGTATCCTTCGGGAACAGCCTTGAACATGTAGATTCCTGATCGGGAGACCTGGTAAGATTGGTCGGCCATGGTCACGGTGGCGCCGTCGATTGCTTTTTGTGTATCACTGCCCCTGACATAACCGGAAATGTCGCCGTACTGAGGAATGGGATCAACCGGACCGCGTGTGCATGACAGCGAAACGGCCATCATGATCACCACAACCGTCCAAATTGAATCATGTTTAAGCGCCGACATAGCTCACCTTCCGTCCCAGCAAGAACCCGCAATATATACAACGTCCAAAACGACGTTTTTGTGCAAACGAAATAGTCGGGATCTGTGGGTGATAAAGTGCCGGCAGCATGCCGGACAGCCACACCGAGCAAATCCAGACCACATTTTCACACCATCAAGTGGTGCATGACACCAACAAGTGGTGCCTGTCACCAGCAAGCGGCAGTTTACACCGACCAGCGGTGCTTGGGCTCTCAGACCAAACCGTGCCACAAGGCGGCAAACAGTCTATGGCGGCGGGGCATTCAGTTTGCTGGTAATAAGTTAACTTTGGAAGGCGTTTGTGTCAACCGAAAAATGGACCAAGGAGCCGGGCTGGTGGCTGCTCGGCACACGGGAGTCGTGGTGGGTCATCCCACCCGACACGGACAAGCCCGTCTTTCGCGCCTCGCGCGTTTCCAGGTGGCACCCTCAAACCCTCAGGCTGTCTCACAATGTGGTTTCGCAGGGTCCTGCCATTGCGACACAGCCTCACAGTCGAAGGGTGATGCCACGGCAGATGTGAACATCTGCCGGGCACGGGAGCCTGGCACGGGATGATGCGCAGTGTCTCAGAACTTCAACTCATCCCGGTAATACATCAGACGACCATCCAGCATGGTGGCCAGAACCTCAACGCCCGCTATTTTCGAAGCTGCCACCCGTGTGATATCGTCAGATAGTACAACCAAGTCAGCCGGATAGCCCGGCAGCAGGTAACCCCGGCAGTATTCCTGGCCGACAGCAAAAGCCGGCCCGGCAGTGAAACCGTGAAGTGCCGCCTCAGCCGTTATGCGCTCTTCGGGGTAAAAGACGTTGCGCTTACCGGGACGTGATCTTTGTACGGCAGCAGCTATCCCGGCTAATGGATTCAGCGGCTCGATAGGCGCATCGGAACCAAAGGCCAACGGGACGCCGCGTTCTAACAGTGTTCGGAAGATGTATGCATTGCGACCTCGGGTTGACCAATACCTGGCCACCAGGTCAATATCGGACGGGCAGTGTGACGGTTGCATCGAACCAACCACACCAAGCTCTTTCAAACGAGCGATATCTTTGCGGCGGACCAGTTGCAGATGTTCGATGCGATGCCGACCGCCCGATTTCAGCCGGGGCGCTGCCTCGAAGGCGTCAAGAACGTTAGACACGGCCAGGTCTCCGATGGCGTGGATGGCACAAGGCAAGCCAAGCCGAGCGGCCGCTTTTGCCAGTTTTTTGAGTTTCTCCGTTGAAGTCACTTCGATGCCGCGGCTGTCGCTGCCGGGATACTTGTTGAAACATAGCGCGGTCTGACTGCCCAGCGAACCATCAGAGAAAATCTTCACCCCGGCCACTCTAAGAAACTCGTCGCCGACACCGTATCGCACGCCGCTTCGCCGCAACTGTTCAATCATCAGCGCCGGAGGATAATAATTGATGCGCAATCCCAGCCGACCTTTCTCGGCCAGTTGGGCGAAGTACTCAAAACCCTCGGGGCCGTCGAAAGAATGTACGCCGGTAACACCGGCCCGGTAGGCCGTATCCAGGGCGCGCCGGTAGAATCGGTCGATTTGGCGGCTCGAAGGTGATCCGATAAGATCGAAGACAGGCCCGGCCGCCGGTCCTTCATACAGCAGTCCGTTGGGTTGGCCGTCTGAGCCAAGGCCGATTCTGCCACCGGATGGCTGCCGGGTGCGCGAGGTGATACCGGCCAGCTTAAGAGCACGACTGTTCACCCAGACGGTGTGCTGATCTTTGGACAGTATCACGGCCGGGCGACCGGCGGTGACACTGTCGAGCATCTGTCGGGTCAACTCGACCCGCTTTGTGAAACGATCAAGTTCAAAACCTTCCCCGACCACCCATTCATTCTTGCCAAGGCCGGAAGTGTGCCCGCGAATCTGCTCAAGACAGGCCTCGGCCGAAGTCAATCCCTGAAGCCAAACGCGGCCGTATGACAAGGCCATGTAGAAGAAATGTGTATGGGCGTCGACCAACCCGGGTGTGATTGTCAGACCGCTCATGTCTATCTGAGGGTAGCTTGCGAAATCCGGATCGCGCTGCAGGTTGCTCCCCACGGCCACGATCCGATTTTTGCTCAGTACCAACGAATCAACGACCAACCCACCCGCCTGGGTATGGACCCGCGCATTGAAAAGTAGCCGCTTAGTTGTCAAATCGATCTCCTTTGACGCGAATGTCACCATCGCGGTCGGTCAGTTTGAGACGGTCGGTTTCCTCAAGAATGGGAATTGCAAACTTGCGCGACATGCCGAACTTCTCTTTGAGGTCACTCACGATCAACTGCCCGGTCGCGCCGAGCGTCGTCTTGATATAGGTGACAATCTCCTGCCATGCGTCGGATAGAAACAAAAACTCCGAGCCGCACTTGTACCCTTCGCCGGACTCTATGATGAACTTGATTGCTTCGCGATGATCCTTGCCCTCCTTGGCCAGCACGGCCAGCCGAGGTGGCGTGTGTGGCTGGTCTTTCAATTGGGCGATTATCTCATCGTGGGCCGTTTTGATGTTTCCCTTCAGACTCATACCGCGCCCCACCAGATTGTAACGATCTCCGAGTTTCACCAATTTGCCGATATGGATCAGCCAGTCGACCAGGTCGGCTGTTTGCTGCCGATCGGTGCCGGAGAACTCGCCAACCTGATCTCTGGTCAACCCTTTCAGGTGTGGTTTGCTTTTAAGGAAGGCTTTGCTATTCTCTTCAAAAGTCGCCATGACACCGTTTAGATGTTCGACATGGAATAGCTTGTCCTCGAAACTGTCGACCAGGCTGTCTTTGGTCAGCGCTTTAACCGCTGCGGAGATCTGACCGGATGACAGCGTTGAGTGCTCCAATAGTGTTTTCGAATCAGCCATGATTGTCTTGGTCAACTCGGTGAGCACCAGATCAACGCCTGAGCCCGACAGGCGTGTTTTGAGATAGTCGTACCGATCCGACTCACGCCGGTATGGGAAGCGGGTCAGATGATCCAGAACCAAGCCACCGCCAAGGGTCACCATGGGCGTCGGCAGGCGAATAACAAATCGATCACCGACCAGCGTGTACACAGGTTGGTCGGGACGAAAGAATACGATGGCCGACTCGGCCGGCTTGATCTCCTTGGAACCGAGAATCCTGATCTCCCCTTCAAGTTCCGTGGTGCCGGTGATGAAGAGGATTCTTCGACGGTCGGCCAGCGAGACCATAGCTTCCGGTAAGAGTTCCACAGACAAGGCCAACACCGGTCGCCGAGTGAAGTATGCGTGGTCAAGCCGGTCGGTGATGACACCACCTCGCGTGAGGTTCTCTTTGTCGACCCCGGTCAGGGTCAGGGCGGTGCGTTGCCCGGGTTCGGCGGTCGAGACGTCACTGTTATTGGCGTGCAACGAACGCACCTTGCCGCTAACACCCGAAGGCCATACGCCCACCGTCTGGCCGACCGAAAAACCACCGCCGCGAAGGGTGCCGGTCACCACGCCGCCGATACCGGTGAGCACGAATGATCGATCTATGTAAAGCCGGGCCTTTCCGATGTCGCGCCGTGCCGTTAATTGGCCGGCCAGTCCGTCGAGGTAGACACCCAACTGCTCAAATCCCGCGCCGGTCTGCGCGCTGACCCGAAACATAGGCGCCTCGGCCAGAAAAGTGCCGGATACTTTCTCGCGTACATCTTCTTCCAGCATGTCCAGCCAATCGGCCTCGGCCAGATCGATTTTGTTGATTACAATGAGGCCGTTCTTGATACCCAGGAGTCGGACGATCTGAAAGTGCTCCTGACTCTGCGGCATCCAGCCATCGTCGGCGGCAATCACCAGCATAACAACATCGATACCGCCCACCCCGGCAATCATGTTTTTGACAAAGCGCTCATGGCCGGGTACATCAACGAAAGCTATGGTCTGATTATCTTCGTCGCCACGGAAGGCAAAGCCGAGATCAATGGTCATACCGCGCAGTTTTTCTTCGGGCAGGCGGTCGGGGTCGGAGCCGGTGAGCTGTTTGACAATGGCCGACTTGCCGTGGTCGATATGCCCGGCTGTGCCAACGACCAGCATAGATTAACCGGTCACCTTGCGTATTGCCCGAATGAGTGCGGTCATCTCGTTTTCGCCAACCGCTTTCAGGTCGAGGATATACCGGTCATCTTCTATGCGCCCGATTACGGGCGGCTCCAAAGCCCGAAAGTCGCGCATCATGGCGGTAGGTCGATACTTCGAATCAAAGACGATACCTACCGACGGCAGCCTCGTTTCCGGCAGGGCGCCGCCACCGACATAAGCAGAGGTTGCGCTCACCGACAGACCGTCAGGTTGGCCGAGCTCGTCGAGGATTTGTCGGCCCCGTTCGTACAAGGTCGCCTCGGGCACGGCCAGAATTTGCCAAAGCCTGACATGGTCGCACGGATCGCCGTCCAAATAGACCCGAAGCAAACGCTCAAGAAAGGCCACCATGATTTTATCCAGCCGCATGGTTCTGAAGATTGGATTGCGTTTCAGTTTTTCGACCACTGCCTTGCGACCGACGATCAACCCGGATTGCACACCTCCGAGCATCTTGTCGCCGGAAAAGCAGGTCAGGTCGGCGCCACTTTTGACCGATTGCTGCACGGTCGGCTCGACATGACCGAGAATCTTTTTGGTCGGGATGAACACACCGCTGCCAAGATCGTTCACTACCGGGACATCAAACTTGCGGCCAAGTTCGACCAGCGGTCCCACGGCCACCTCCTCGGTAAACCCGGCTTGCATGAAATTGCTTTTGTGGACTTTCAGAATCATGCCGGTGCGCTCGGTGACGTTGTCCTGGTAGTCCTCAAGGGTGGTGATGTTGGTACTGCCGACCTCGCGCAGGCGGGCGCCGGATTTCTTGAGAATGTCGGGGATGCGGAAACCACCGCCGATCTGGACCAACTCGCCGCGAGAGATGATAACTTCCTTGCGGTTGGCCAGGCTGTTCAGAATCAGCAGCAGAGCGGCGGCGTTGTTGTTGACCACGACACCGCTTTCGGCTTGAGACAACAACGCCAGATACCTCTCACAAGCCGCGCCCCGACCGCCGCGGGCGCCACCAGCCAGATCGTATTCGATGTTGCCGAAACCCGCGACGGCATCCCTGACTTGATCGAACAGTTCCGCAGCCAGGGGCGCCCGTCCCAGGTTGGTGTGGATGACGATCCCGGTGGCGTTGATTACGGGTGTTATCTCCTGCCTTCGGGACCCTACGATAGCTCGGGTGATATCTCTTTCTATCGAGGCTTCGGTGATCTTCACCTTTTTGGTTTTCAGACTGGCCTTGGCTTGGGCGATTACCTCTTTGACAAGCGCCGCGGCCAGGGGACGCGGGACCAAAACTATAGTGGCAGCCAACGAGGTACGCTGGAGAAGTTCTTCGACGGCGGGGAAATCGCGTAGTTTGGTGATTAGTTTTTCGGCCATAATGATGAATTATAAATGATATTAGTAGTTAGCTTGCCGACGTTCTCAAGCGACTCGGCCGAACACTTATCAGGTGTGTCCAGTTCGGTGTGCCAATAAGGATAGTCGAAGTCAATCAGATTAATGGCCGGTACGCCGCCGCCGTTGAGGGGCAGGTGATCGTCGAGCACATGATGTTTGACCGAATCGTGAAAGGTGGTAATGTTAAGTTCTTTGGCCAGATCAAAAACCATGTCGTTCAACTCGGGATGATACTCCTCGGAATACCCTTCCCGATATATCTGCTGGTCTTTGTCGCCAACCATGTCAAGCACGATTGCAAAGCGGTACTTGCCCCGAATGCCGCGCCGGGCAAACTCGCGAGAACCCAATAAGTAGTAATCCACATGGCCTGCCCGCCCCCAGTCTTCACCATCCAACAAGAGCAGTTCAACCTTTACCGGAGGCGGTTGAGCGGCCAGTAGTCCGGCCAGTTCCATGAGTACGGCTACCCCCGAAGCGCCGTCGTTGGCGCCGTCAATCGGCAAAGCGGCCAATGATCTGTCTACTGCCAGGTCGGTGCGGGGTCGGCTGTCCCAGTGGGCGGCCAGCAGCAAACCGGGCTGGTGTGGGTCCTGGCCTTCAATGATGACTCTGAGATTAACAAGCGGAATCGTCGCACCAGAATATGGGTCAACGAAGTCAAATGCCTGAGAATCGACGGACAAACCGAGACTGTCGAAGTACGTTGTATAGTACTCTCGACATTGCCGCCAGGCCTCACTGCCGGGGACACGGGGGCCGAACGACACCTGCCGATTGAGACATTGCAAAGCACGGTGACCGTCGAACGTTGGAGGGACGACTGAGTCCGTTAGGCAGGCGAAGCCCAAAGCGGCCAGCGCCAACGCCGTCACACACGCTTGAGGGTATTGACACATGCAGCCAATGTCATCGAATTTGCAGGTTATGTCAACGGAAAAGCATTTAGAAGCGAATCTCTGTCCAGATGGAAACTTCGCGCATGTGTCGTTTTTGGTTGCGATAGTTGTCGTTGGAATCCTGCCAGCGTGTGGACAGGCCGCCTTTGATCTGTCGGCTGAAGGAGTAACCTACCACCGCGCTCCAGGAGAAATCGGATTTGTCAGAAGATGCCACCCACGGTCTTCCGCCCGAAGAGGTTTCGGCTTTGCTGGCGTTTATCTTGACGGTCAGGGTGATCGACACCTGTGACTGGAATTTCAGGCGACCGAGTAATGGGATGCCTATTCCCCCCGGCGCTCGGAAGGAGTACTTGGTATCGAAAGCCAATGAGCGGGTGCTTGATCGCGACTTTGACTGTGGGCTGCCGTCGGAGAGGTTGTATTTCTCGCTCTCATCGCGGGACATGGCGGCACTACCGTTAAGACTGAGGTCCTTGAACACTTTGAAGTTCACCGACAACAACGGGTTGTACTTGGTGGACACGCTCTTCTGAGTTGTGAAGCCGCCGTCCAGATCGACCGTCTCCTTGGTCGACCGCGAAAAACCGGTCCGGGGTGCGAAAACGTCGATCAGACGATTTACGATCGGCTTCAACAGCGGTAGTGTTTTGAAGGTCTGTATCCTGATTTTCAACTCGGGCCAGGAGGTGGAGATACTTTCTTTGCGCGAACCCTGCTTGACAACATCTCGTGTTATCGACCGCTTAAAGGCCACATCGCAGGAGATACCGCCGAGAAAACTGAAACCTGAGGAGGCGTCATAGTTGATTCCTTCACCGGCTGAGACCGAACGACTCTGGTTGACGACGGCAACGTCGGTGGTGCGTTCCAGCCCGAATCGATATCGCCACAAAGGTCGTTCCAGCGTCCCCGGCACCGAACTGTTGAAGGACTGTCCATAGCTGTAGGTCGGCGGCTTGATCCACCCGGTTAGGAATCGCATGAGGGACAAGGGATAGTCATAAATGGGGCGCCCCTTGGTCTTTTTGTCTTCCTCCTCTTTCTCTCCGTCCTTGTCTTTCTTTTGGCCGCGGGGGGTGGTGCGACGTCGTCCGGCAAACTTACGCTCGCCACCGGTTGACTTTCCTCCAAACAGGCCGAGGTGATCAAAGCGACCTTTGACGTTCCAGGAGCGAGACATTTTGGTGTGACGTGCCTCGATGGTTCGATCCCAGGAGTCTGAGTATCCGGCCTGATAACCGAAAGAGGTGGTGAACCAACTCAGCAGCTTCGGATCGAAACTACTTTTGAACGATTGTGAGAAACTTGTCTCCAAACCGAGTCGGAAGTCATTCAGCGAGACATTGACCAGATCGTGATCAGAGAGATCGCGCTTTGTAGAAAGGTTGAAACTGGATTTCAGATTGTCGAACAGGTTGTAGCCCAGGTCCATCCGTCCGCCGAAGTCTCGCTTGTATGTGGAGCGACGGTTATCGTTGGGGTCGTCGGTTACACTGATATTACGATTGAAATTACCTGAGAATTTCCAATTGGTGGGATATATACCGATAGTGGTCTCCGAGAACCGTTTCAACACCGGAATCGACTTTGTCCAAAAGAGAATCGGCGGTCTGGGAATACCCTTGATATTCATATCCAGACTGGAGGAGACACCGAAGTTTTCATTGAACCCGTATGGCTGCGTTACACGCCTTGAGACCTTTCGTCCATAGGTCACGTTGTTACTGACTCGGTTAAGCAGTATGTCAAACAGCAGGTTCTTACCCTTGTGCCTGAACGACTCACGAATGGTGAAGCTACGGCTTTCTTCGAGGTCCTGTTCCAGCTGGCGGACCTCCTCGGGCAGAACAATGTCTGTACCCGTGCGCAGAAGCGGCGTGGTGGTTCGCTTGGAATAAGTGTAGCCGATTGGAATGTTGGCGCCCCATGACGGCGGCAGGAAGCGATGGGCCTGAAGAGTCAGACTGTATCGATACGAAGTAGTGGTTTTGCCGCTGCCGAGATTGTTCTGCCCGCCGCCTCGAGTTGCCGATGAAATGGGGCGAAAGAAGGGGTCTCGGGAATCGAAATTGAAACTATAGGTGAGCAAGTCGGCCAGGGAACCGCTAACCGACAACCGGCCGGCCGTACCGACATCCTTGCGCACACCGGTGACCCGTAACTCATCCAGCCAGACGAATCCGTTCAAGGTCGTATCCGAAGTTGCGGTGTTGACAATTCCGGCCGCGAAGTAGCGAACCTCGTTTAGATTCGGTTTCCCCTTGATTCGATAAACGGAGTTGCTGTCATCAATATTCTGCTGCTGCCCCTTGGGACTATTCCGGATCAATGAATCTTTGAACCCGGTCAACTCATCAAAATTGAATTTGACATGATTGCCGTTACTCCAGCCAGTGTCTATGAAAGTCCGATACTCATAAAAATTGGCGGCATTTGATCCGATGCGAAAGAAGAACCGAATGTCCGGACTAATACCCATCGAGGGATCGCCGTAAACAAACATCTCCATGCCGCGGTAGCCTGAATACTGATCCACGGCGATCATCTCTTTTACCGCCAGACAGGTATCGATGTTGTTCAGATTCTGGAATTGCAAAAGCAGACCACGCTGAGCTTCAGTGACATTTGTAGTCGGGTCCTCGTAGGCCTCAACGCCGCTGGGAGGACTGAAAGTGCCGTCCTCGGTACTGACCGAGGCGACCACAAATCGTGTCAACGGTTCTTCCTCAGGCGAAATCACCGAGTCTTGCCAGTTCGACTGAACGAAGTACCAAGCCGCAACTTCCACCGTGTCCCAACTGTCGTCGTCCATGGAATCGTCTTCAAACCACACTCTGACATGTTGCACATCCTCCCACCGAGGCATACCGCTGGCATCAACGATGGTGTCGAGCGCCGTCGAGTCCTGAATGGGAATACGATAGGTCCACCATTGCCGATCTTCGCCAACGCCGGGCGGCCAGTTGGATTCCGGCACCTTGAAGGAATCAGCTTCGAAATCCAAAACGAATGAGAAATACGAATTGGCCGTTTTTAGTCCACTGGACAGAACTTCCTGGTCCGGCCTGCCCTGCACCGATGGATCATTGATGTTGCCTTCCGTGCCGTTGAGCCACTCATACCGAGTGGCTTCGTTTTCCCAGTCGATGGTGTCGCAGTTCGGTATGGGGCACTTGCCGTCGTCCAAAAAGTACCAGTTGTCACCGGCCGGATCGGGATATACGTGTTTGATCTGGTCGTAGATTTCTGATTCATCCGCGTCGATGAGCCCGTCCAGACCAACATCTTCGTCCTCTTCAACGGCGCCGTTTTGGGCGCCACCGGAGGTGATGCCGTCCTCCGACTCGGCGAAGCCGTTGCCGTTCACATCTTCGCTTATTCGCCCAAAGTCGAAATGGAGTTTTCCGCTTTTGGCCCGAGCCCGGACTTCAAGCAACTGTGCACGTTTGGGATCGACGCCACCGGGGAGAGAACGCATGATCCCGGCCCAGGAAGACAGCCCGGTAGCCACGGTGTCGACCAGGACTTGATCCTGATCGTCTACTATGATTTCCGTCTCGACGTGGCGCGGTCGGAAAATCATGCGGAAGGTTCGCACCGTTCCCTGACCCTGAGCCGCTTCACGATCCCAAACGTCATCGACGCTAACCAGGTCCCGTGGCGTGTGCCACAACATCTGGCCGCGAATCCAGCCATCACCCAAGGTCACCGGCTGCGATGATTTGGTCCATGAGGTCCGGCTCGTTCGCAGGGATAGCTGGTCAAGCGCCGATTCAAAATCATCGACGTATGCGACTCCATCGATGTTGGGGTTGGGATGCGACTGGGCTATCTCGCCTGAGATAGTAAAATTCGAGGGCGACTCGGTCTCGACCAAAGGGAGGGCATCAACCATCTTGGTGATAAAGCTCGGCCTGAGAGTCAGGCTGGCATCGAGATCATATACCAGGGCCTTGGCTGTTTCCTGCCCGACGCGCGGTTTGCGATCCTGAGCTTTGTCCGACTTATAGAGAACTGTCGTGCCGAACTTGAAGTCCTTGCTGTACTCATATTCGGATCGCAGTCCCAGCAGGGTCTTCTTTTGTATGGCCAAAAACGGCGCATACTCGAAGTCCACGGCCAACTCGGAGTTCGGGTCCAGCGCTTCCTGACTGATCAGGTTGATCTGGCCGAAACTGTAGTCGATGGTGTAATCTGTGCCTTTGGTGAGGGCTTTGCCGTTGGCCGTAACCCGTTCGGAACCTTCGATAATATTGGCTCGGTTGAGACGAATGATCGATCCGCGTGATTTGGTAGAGATGCGCAGGAAGTACTGGCTGTTGTCCCGTTGGGCGCTACTGGTGTTGGTGGACACGTAGATCTCGGGAACGGTGTCCTGGAGAAACTGGGTTTCATTTCCAGAGACATCGAAGAAAGTCGATCTGGTTCTGAACGGTTCACGGTTAGGGAATATTATCAGACCCCAGTCGGGTCGGTAAATATCCGGACGATCATCCACACGTCCGTCCGGGACTTTCTGATTAGCCGAGTTATACTGATCCAGCCCGAGGATTTCGATGTAGTTCTGGGTAAGACCACCCACATCCTGATAGTCCAGAACATTGGTGGTCAGTTCGCTTCCGGCCAGGCCCTTGAGAACTTTGAGATTCAGGTCCTCCAGTTCGACCCCGCGTGATATGTTGTAGCAGTTTCGCCACATGAGTTTCCAGGACTGATAATCCGGAATGGGATCGTGGGGTCTTAGAATTCGCAGGGCCAGAGAGTCCCCGGTGGTGCCATAGGTCAGGTCCCCTATGGTGATCGTGTCATTTCCTTTCTGTACCTGTATATACGCGCCCAACCATAAGTTCCGGCCCTTTTCCGAGTTGAAAACTACGTAGTGCAGGTTACGTTCCGGATCATCCTCCCAGGTGTAGGATTCGGAGGATACCTCCTTGACATAAATTCCACCCTGACCTTCGGTTGCATAGAGGCTCGGATCGCGGGGATCGACCATGAACTCGGCAACACCGTCGGCCTCGGTGATATCCTTGGCACTTCGCATTTCCTCATAGATAATCAGGTTGACAATCTTATCGTCGGCTTCGAACTCCCCGGGGTAGCCCAGATCAAAAACACGTCCTTTGGCGAATTCGTAATCGCGAATGACCGTTGCATTCTCCTCGCCGCCCGGGGTGATAGCAATCCGGTCGGCCGAACCTTTTTCCTGCGAGGCGATAGCGGTCATTTTGAGACTGCCCACCTGAGCCGCCGCTTTGATACCAAACAGCCCGTTCACTCTGGCCGAGTACCCCACCAGGGCGGTGCGCGGTAGACTGAGATTGGTGTTACCGGCCTCGATCACTTTGAGAATGTCGTCTTCATCACCTTTGTAGCGGAGTTGAATCCTGTTGGCCAGTGGGATGTCGGTCTGGCTGTTCTGGGACACTTTCACGGAGATCTTGGAACCTATGGTACCGGTGATATCGAACTGGTAAACCTGCTCCATGTTCAAGGATGGAAACTTGCTTTGACGATGGGTGTCTGAATTGGCCGCATCGGTCCAGTTGGAGCGACCCGAAAAAGTGATTTTGCGAAAACCGGTCACTTTCAGTCCGGCGCCGCCTTCACCAAACACTCGATCGAGACGCCTGGGCAGTGCTACCGTGATTCCCAGTCCGGCATCTTGTTTCTTTCGGTTAGGATTGGTGATTGCCCGCGTCGTTACTCTGCGAAACTGTTCGCGGGTGCTCTTGTCCAACCGGTAGTTCATGAACCTCTGAGCATCGGCTGAAATCGGCACCAGCGACTGCGAGTTTTTTCCGCGTTTGTAGAACTCGGTGTTAAAAGTAAGCGAGGAGGTGGCCGAACTTGCCCGGACCAATACAGGCTGGCGTTTCATCCTCTGAGAAATCAAGGGGAAGGACAGTGGATACAGAGCTGCCGAAAAACTGTAGTCCGGCTCACGGTATTGAGATACAGCCCCGGGTGGGTCGTCGAATTCTGCTACAAAAAGGCCATCCGCCAGTGCCGGACATGCCGACAATATGGCAAGGGCCACGGCAACGGCAAGAATGAGGAGTTTTCGATGGAGCGTAGTAATCACACTCAGGCACAATAATCACGTTCAGTTTACTTCGTTAATAAGGGCTCGATAATCCTCCTGTAAAGTTAGAACTGGCCAACCTGAATAACTTCTTCCTGCAACATTATACCATATTTCTCAAAGACTTTCTCTTTTAATTTGTCGGCTAACCGCCGGATATCCTTTGAGGTCGCCTTCCCTGAGTTAACTATGATATTGGCGTGTCTTTCACTTACTCTGGCATCGCCAACCGACATGCTCTTGGCGCCCACTTCTTCGAGCAGCCGACCGGCCGGAATCTTGCCGTGTTCGCTGTCGGCATCCGGAATATTCTTGAAAATACATCCGGCACATCTGTCGGTCGGCGGAAACTTGGCCTCTCGTTCTTTGAGTATCGAGTTTACTTTGTCGCGGATTTGTTTCTCGTCGCTCTTTTGCAACCGAAAACGAGCCTCTACCACTATCTCCTGGGTTGACTTCAGGCGTGAATCACGGTATCCGAAACGCAGATACTCTGAACCGACAGTCTTAACCTGACCTTTGGTGTCTACCAGAGTAGCTTCGGCCAGAACTTGCGAGATATCTCCGCCGTAAGCGCCGGCGTTGCCGAAAACAGCGCCACCCACCGAGCCCCAGATACCGGCGGCGAATTCAAGCCCGGACAATGAGTGGCCGGCCGCAAAATCGACCAGCGACATCAGGTCCTCACCGGCGCCGCAGACAATCTCGGTTTCCTTCAAGAGTTTCAACCCGCCGATTCCTGCTCGGATCACCAGCCCGTCATATCCGGAATCGGCCACCAGAAGGTTGGACCCGCCGCCTATAACAAGATAATCCAGTTTCAGTCGGTTGGCTGCGGCCACAGCCTGAGTCATCGCCTCGATTGACTTCGCTTCCAAAAAGAGCCGGGCGGGTCCGCCGGTGCCAAAGGTAGTGAACTCCGCCAGAGGGCGGTCGAATTCGAGTTGTTCACCCAGTTCAGCGATCAGCTTGTCTTGGGAGACCGTCTGCTCGGCTTTGGGTTTTGACACCATCTTAACCACTCTCCAATATACCGATAGGCCACGCCAATACAAGCTAAAAGCAGGGCAGGTCGGGCCACTCGGACCGGTGGTTCAGTCTTTATCCGTTTCAGTTTCCGCCTCGGAATCGGCACCGGCTTCTGCCTGATCCGACTCGGGCTCTTCGGCCGATGCCGCCTGATCGGTTTCCCGGCTCTCCGTCGACGGTTCGCCCGGCTTTTTCAGTTCATCGACATAATTGAGGCGCAGTTCATAAAGAACATGCTCGATCAGTTTCTTCTCTTCGTCGCTGAGATTTCCTTCTGTTTTCTCTTTCACCATACCCAACATGTCGATTGAGCTCTTGGCCATGTCGAGACTACGTTCCACCTTGCCGGTCAGGGGTGAGGCAATCTTGCCCATCTGCTGCATAGCCCCGCCCTGTAGTGAAACGACCAGTTGAAAAAAGTACGGGTCCATCTTTTCGTCGAATTGATTCATCGGTCTTCCTCGATACTTGAGTGAATAACGGCCATAGTTTCAGTTTAGCCGCCGCCAAGTTCAGTTGGCTTAACTTCGGCGGCTTGCACCAGATAAGCCAGCAAACGACGATGAGCGCCGTCAAGGCTGTTCGGTTTGTCGTGCAACCTGCCCAGCAGACTGCGGGCCGAGTCTATCAAGTCGCGGTCCATCGACAAACGCGCCGCCTTCAGTTGGGGGATTCCGGACTGCTTGAGACCGAACATCTCCCCCGGTCCGCGCAATTCCATATCGGCCTCAGCGATGGCGAAACCATCGGCAGTCGAACTGAAATACTGCAAGCGTTTACGTGCGATCTCCGAAAGGGGCGGGTGCGCCAGCGCCACCAATGTAGCCTGCTTGTCGGAACGACCTATGCGCCCCCGCAATTGATGCAACTGGGCCAGACCGAATCGTTCGGCGTGCACGATTACCATCAGGGTGGCGTTGGGATTATCGATACCGACTTCGATCACGGTTGTGGCCATCAGCACCTGCAGATCACCGTCATGAAACTGCCTGAGTATCTTATCGCGTTCTTTCGGTTTGACACGACCATGAACCACACCTACTTTCAAATCGGAAAACATTCCCGAGGTCAGTTCGGCAAAGGCGTCCTCCACATTCTCCAACTCGATCTGCTCAGATTTTTCTATCAACGGATAGATGATGTACACCTGTCCACCCTTTTGTACTTCGTCGATCACAAATCGATGCACTTTTTCGCGGGCATCGTGCGAACGCCAGACCGTTCTGATCGGCTTGCGTCCGGGCGGGAGCCCTTCAATAGTGGAGATATCCAGATCTCCGTAAAGAGTCAGCGCCAGGGTGCGCGGGATAGGCGTCGCGGTCATAATCAATAGGTCGGGGTTGTCACCTTTGGCGTGCAGTTTGGATCGTTGCTGGACACCGAAGCGGTGTTGTTCGTCAATGATAACCAATCCGAGTTTCTCAAACGCCACATAGTCATAGATCAAGGCATGGGTACCAAAGAGGACATGGATGTCGTTCTGCGCGCAAGCGCGCGCTATCTCCTTCTTGTAGGTCGGCTTTGCGCTGGACGTCAACAGATCACACCTGATGCCCAGCTCATCCAGGAACGGTCCCCAGGTTCGAGCATGCTGCTCGGCCAGGATTTCAGTCGGCGCCATGAAAGCCACCTGCAAACCGTTCTCGGCTACGTAAGCTGCCGCAGCAATGGCCACAACTGTTTTGCCACAGCCGACATCACCCTGAAGCATGCGCGTCATCGGCTGGTCGCGCTGCAAGTCCTCGAATATCTCTCGAGTCACCTTCTTCTGGCCGCTGGTCAACTCAAACGGCAGGTTCTTTTTGAAAGCGGTGAGTTTCGCATCCGGCGGCTTGTACTGGTGTTGTTTGATCGCCTGCTCCTTGGCCGAGCGCCGCTTGAAAGCGAGATACAAAAAGCCCAGCAGTTCATCAAAAGCGATACGACGCCGACAAGCTTCCAGTTGCTCGCGGTCATCGGGGAAATGTAACTTCCGGATGGCTGTATGCAGGTCGACCAACTGCGACTGTTGGCGCACTTCGGCCGGCAAAAGGTCGCTAACCTGTTCCGACAGGTTCTCAAAGATGAACGATGTCACCCTGCGGATAGACTTGCTGCCCAAACCGACACTGGACAGCTCAGCCGTCTGCGGATAGACCGGAATGATCCGCCCGGCGTGCACCATCTGCGAGGAGTCATCTTCCAGACGCTCAAGGTCGGGGTGGACGATCTGATAACCCATAAAATAGGACACCGTGCCGGTGGCTGAGAAAATCTGGCCTTTCTTGAACAGACGTTGCCAATACCTGACGCCGGCGAACCACATTAGCGATATCGCCCCGGTGTCGTCTTCGAGAATCACTTCGTAACGACGTTTGCGTCCGTGCAAAATACCGTGCGCCTTGACCGTGCCGATTATCGTCGCTGACTGATCCACTTGCAGTTGATTGATTGGGACGACGTTTGTCCTATCCAGATACTGCCGAGGAAAGTAAAACAAAAGATCACGCACCGTGCGTAGGTCGTGCTTGGTGAGCACCTCGGCTTTGCGCGGTCCGACACCTTTGACGTACTGCAACGGTGAATCGAGTCTTAGTTCAGCCACAGGCAAACCTGTCATTGCGCCTCGCGGTGATAAATCACTTCTTTGCCCTTCGCGCCTTTCCTATCTAACAGTCCTCTTAACCGTAGGTCAGGACCCCTGCGGTTTCGACATCACGCACCTTAAAAGCCATTTATGGCCGCGTGATTCTTCTCCGATCACCTGTCCATTGTGTCGTATTGGGGGCCGGTAGTCAAGGGGAAATGGCAGGCAAGCCGACAAGTCGGTTCCTCGCACTTCGCGCCTTTTCTATCCGGCAAACTGCGTTAAGTTAGCGGGGCGGGTCCGTCTTCGCCTGCGCGCCGCGGCGTGAACCCGCCAGTGTGTCAGGTCTGAGTCCGCACCTGAGTCTGTTGATGCGCCTGCGGGGCGCGAAGCGCCTGAGACCCATTCATGGGTCCCCTCTAGAGACGGGTGGCCCGCCTTTGGCGGGACGGGGTGTGTTCCGGACTGTTCCGCCACCCACGAGAAAATCACCAACTCACGCCAAAATGCGATGACGCAACTGTATATAAAGGAGAAGCCTATGTACATCAGAACAAAACAGAACACGCCCAACTCTGTGTGCCTTAGCAATCACCATCGATCCTGTCAGGTAACTGTGTTATTGCAACCGATCAAACCCATTTTACAACGCTCATGACGCGACTGCACTTGGCAAGACATAGGCTTGCCCCCGTTGACCTTATGGCCGAGTTGACGGTCACCCATCAGAAGAGCAGGTCAGAAAAAACGTTTTTCCGCAAAACAAACCCATTTTCCTTGGCCGGGTGGCCGTCTCAAACCTTGTTTGGGACGGTAGGCATATCTGGTAGGCCAGTCCGGCGCGGCGGACGCCCTTCTCTCCACCACTGTAACAAGTCACCGCCTCATCGGTCTGACAAATGAACGCAGATTGACACAACTTGCAGCCAAAGGCAGGACATGAATTCTTCGTGTGAATCAACTTTGACCGATACGACCGACAGCCATGACCGACCGGTCGCTCTTTTGGTCATGGCATACACTGCTGTCTACCTAATCTATCTTTGGTTATTTGTGGAACTTGAGAACGAAGGCATGCACTGGATAACCCTGGTGTTAATTCCTGCGTTATTGCTTTGGCTGACCAATCGATCGGTTCACGGCAAGTTTTCGTTTGGCGACCTGATGCGATCAGTCGGTTTCAATCGTCGGCATCTCAAGCGCGGAATACTCTGGGGAATGGCCTGCGGTATCCCGCTGGCGGTAGTTCAAACGCAACTGTCGCGCAAGGGCGACGAAATCTGGGAAGTGATTATGTCCGGCGACGTGTTCATCCGTCTGCCGATGGCCTTTGTGTTGATGCTCATTACCGCCGGATTCACCGAAGAGTTTTTCTTTCGCGGCGTGTTGCAAACTACGCTGGTGCGCAGGATCGGCAATAGGTGGTTGGCTATCGGTATCTCGGCTGTTCTGTTTGGCTTCTATCACCTGCCCTATGCTTACCTGAATGAAAACTGGTCGACCCACGGTGACTTCTGGGGCGCGATGCAAGAAGGCGTGTTGATGGCGAGTGTCATGGGGATCATTTTGGGGATCATATATGACCGCAGCAAGAATCTGATCGCACCGATAGTATGTCACTCGTTGTTCAACGCTGTTTTTGCGATGACCATGTGGAACCTGAGCTTGAAGTTTGGGTGAAGCATTCGTCCGGGAATAAAATACAGGGCAGGCCCAGTGGACCTGCCCTCTCGAATCCTCAGCGACATTGGTCTATTTCATCAGTACCATTTTCCTGGATGCCGAATACTCGTCGGCCTGAAAACGGTAGAGATACACACCGCTGGCGGCTGCGCTGCCGTCCCAAACAAAACGGTGCACGCCCTGTTCAAGGCGGCTGTCGACCAGGGTGGCCACCTTTTGGCCCATAACGTTGAAGATTTCCAGCGTGACTTGCGAAACCGCCGGAAGAGTGAAACTGATCTCGGTTATGGGATTGAACGGGTTCGGATAGTTCTGCGAGAGACTGTAGGCATCGGGCATGTTCGCGTTCTTCTGCAGTGGTTCGACACTGAGAGAAACCGTGCGACCGTTTTCATCAATGCCTATGGCTGAAGTCGGTTGCGCTTCACCGGCCACGGTCAGTAATGAGGTTATGCCTGATGCAATGCGTTGGTCTCCCTCCATGTCCAGCAGTCCAATCCGGGCCAGACCTTCGAAGTGACCGGAAAACGACTCTATGTCCGCGGGGAGGCCGACGATGTCGGCTTCGTCGTCACACTCCACTTCGAGCTGAACCGCCAACAGATCGACAGCCGAGTTGACCTCGATTATCGTGTTGACACCGTCAAAGAGGCTGGTGAGTTTGCCAACGGCAGGTGCACCACTGAGCGCTTGACCGGGCAGATCGAGTCGGGGAGCGCCACCACCGCAGCCGTTAAGCGGAGCCGGGCCGCTTTGGAAAATATAGGCTATGATATAGGTAATGTCGCCGACATTAACGGAAGAATCGGCGTTAACATCACCGGCAAGAAGGAAAGGCAATGGCGCTGCACCGCTTTGGAAAACGTAGTTAACCAGGTATGTGGCATCGCCCACATTGCAGTCGTCACTCTCGTTGACATCACCGGCGACACGATCGGGCCAGCCTTCTTCACAGCACTGGTAGAAACTCTCGGAGCAAACGTCACAATCGTCGCCTATGTCGTCTTCGTCGCTGTCGGCCTGGTCGTTGTTGGTGTCATCGGGACAATTGTCGCAGACATCGCCCAAGCTGTCGGCATCGCTGTTTGTCTGGCCGGCGTTAGAAACCAACCAGCAATTGTCGCAGACGTCGCCGACGCCGTCGCTGTCATCATCGGCCTGATTACTGTTAGCGTCGGTGGGACAGTTGTCACACACGGTGCCGACATCGTCACTGTCGCCGTCGGCTTGATCGTTGTTGGTATCATTGGGACAATTGTCGCAGGCATCGCCCAAACTGTCGGCATCGCTGTTTGTCTGGCTGGCGTTGGCGATTTCCCAGCAGTTGTCGCAGACATCGCCGACGTCGTCGCTGTCTTCATCGTCCTGATTGGCGTTGGCGTCCGACGGACAATTGTCCTCAAGGTCGAACACGCCGTCGCCGTCACCATCGGTGCAGGAGTACAGATAGACATGGTAGCTGGACGGTTTACCGACTAAGATATTGTCCACACCGTCGCCATCGGTATCCCCATCGCCGGCCAGTCCATCGCCGTAACTGTCCCCGCCGATTGTGCCAAACTGACTGAAAAGCAACGACCCGTCGTCACCACTGAAGGCATGAACCGCAGTGCTTCTGAAGGGATACGAGAAGCCAACTTCAGTGACCAGGATATCCGGCACGGCGTCGTCATCAATGAAACCACCGCCTGCCACCTGGTCGCCGAGATAGTAGCTGCTGGCCACGGTCAAGGTGTACAATGTATCGGCTGACTGGCCTGAATAGCTTGACTCGTAACCTGAAAAGACAACGGCGTTGTTGTTGCTGATGTACCCGATCACAAAATCGGCGTTGCCGTCGCCATTGACATCACCGGCCCCGGCCACCTCTTTGGTTCCCGGTGCGACCAGAAGCGTATCATACCAGTCGTCACCGGAGTAGATAATGACATTCCCGGAACCGCTGGATACCGAAAGGTCAGGTGTGCCGTCTTCATCTACATCACCGACACCGGCAACGTGAGTTCCGAACTTCTGATTGTTCGAGGTTCCCTCGATCCAGGCAGACGGACCACCACCTTGCGTCGTGCCGCCTTCAAAGATGAGAATCCTGCCGCAGTTGGTGTATGTTCCATTGTCATACTCCGGACAGCCGACGATTATTTCGTCGTCACCATCACTATCGTAGTCACCGAGAACGGCCACACTGTAACCGCACCTCTCAGTTGAAGCGCCGGCTCTGGTAAACAACGAACTCCCGTTGGCTCCCGACCAGACCGTGACTCTGCCGTCATGGTTCGCACCTTCGTAGTATGATCCGCCCACGTAATCGGTCCAGCCATCGTTGTCCCAATCTCCGGCACTGGACACGCTGAAACCAAGACGGGAATTACTCTGGCCACCGGCGTGATTTCGAATCGCAGCACCATCGACACCGGAATACACATAGACTTTCCCGTAGTAGCTGCCGTCGTAAGATGCTCCCACGATGAAATCGTCATACCCGTCCTTCACACTGTCGGCATCCGTGCCGATGTCACCGATAAAGGCCACGCTACGGCCAAACAGACTACCACTTGGGCCGGTGATGTCGTCTGATCCCGGGCATTCGTCTACTGCCAACAACGCAGGTGTTGCTACCAGTACTGTGGCAAGTAATGTAAGTACCACGTTCCTCATTAGAGGCTCCTCCTGGAAAGAGTTTTGGGTTATGGGTTATGAATGCGACTTGCATTCAGGCCGATTGATCGGACTCGGCCGTCATGCAGAGTTACGATACAGGCCGTGGATTCAAGTGTCAAGTTTGTTTGAACAGAAACCCATGCTATAACTATATACCAAACCGATTCAGTCTTGTGGCCATCAAAGGCCCACGCAGAAGAAAGGGAAGGCACAAAGCCTTCCCTGTGTCATGCTTTTGGATTGCTCCAGGGGCTCTTATTTGGGTACATTGGCCTTGTTGAATTCCGGCGGGACCTCGCCCGGAGAATATGCATCAATCTCCTGTAGCGTAGCATACGCCTTATCTCTGAGGTGGGAGTTATCCCCTTGAGTCATGGCAACTAGATACGCGATCACCCCATCGCCGCCAATGACCTCCCGTACTTGCACTGCATTACTGTTATCTTGAAGTTCTCCAGGAAGGTATCGAATCCATTCATCACCCCCATCCGTCAGGGACTCGATGATATAGGCAGCACGCCAAACGGGCCGCCAACCAGGGCGACCATCAAGTAGTGTGATAACGTCTGACAGGACTCGCTCGGAAGGAATACCCCTTGGCATCCAATCGCCCCATAGCCCATGCACGATTGAGCAGACAAACATGAATAGCTGCTCCCCCTCGGGGAGTACCGCCATCTGGTCCCTGTGCAAAGCTACCTTTTTGAAATCATCATAGGACAGAAGATGTAGGTACTTGGATGCAAAGTCCGCATCCCGCCAACTACTATAGCCGTAAGCAAGACTGGCTGTTGCCTCACTGAACGCCTTGGCCCGCTTCGCTTTCTCAGGCCGAAAGTGCCTTATCATTGCCCAAATGAATCCGCCAATAGCAATCAGGGCAGCGATTACGCTCAATGCTTCGACCATAAAACGTCCTCCTTGTTGAATCCGGACCTAAGCCCAATCTTGATGTACACACGATTCTGCAATCGACTCAGTGTCCCCTTGGTAGGGAGTACTGCCGTAATATTGAGTCAAACCCTCTACCACGGATTTATACAAAAGGCCACTGGCTATGTCAAGTCACAATACTTACGCATGCGGAAGCACGATCTAACTGTCGACGGTCCATCAGCGCCCAACAAAAGAAAGGGAAGACCACAAGGCCTTCCCTAAATCGAAACCAGAATGAGCCGCTTGCGGCTTTACATGTTCTTGATCATCTGGGTGGCGAACTCGGAAGTACCGACTTTCTTGGCACCCTTCATCTGACGATGAAGATCGTAGGTGACCGTCTTCTTGTCGATAGTCTTCTGAATAGACTTCTCGATCATCTGGGCCGCTTTGTCCCAACCCATGTAGTCGAGCATCATCACCGCCGACAGAATCACCGACCCGGGGTTGATGACATCCTTGTCGGCATATTTCGGCGCGGTACCGTGGGTGGCCTCGAAAAGACCGATGTAGTCACCTATGTTAGCGCCCGGAGCCATACCCAGTCCACCCACCTGCGCGGCGCAGGCATCGGAAAGATAATCACCGTTGAGATTCGGCGTGGCCAGTATCTCGTATTCATCGGGGCGGGTCAGCACCTGCTGGAAGATCGAATCGGCGATGCGATCCTTGATGAGGATCTTGCCTTTCGGCATCTTTCCTTTGTACTTGTCCCACAGTTCGTCCTCGGTAACCACTTTGTTTCTGAATTCACTGGTGGCCAGTTTGTATCCCCAGTCACGAAAGGCGCCCTCGGTGTATTTCATGATGTTGCCTTTGTGCACCAGAGTAACAGAGGAACGCTTCTTGTCGATGGCGTGCTGGATTGCCTTGCGCACCAGACGTTTGGTACCAGTCACCGAGATCGGCTTGACTCCGACGCCCGAATCGGCGCGGATGTTGGTCTTCATGGTTTTGTTCATCCAGGCGATGACCTTCTTGGCCTCTTTGGAACCCTTCTGCCATTCTATCCCGGAGTAGACATCTTCGGTGTTCTCACGAAATATGACCACGTTCAGCTTTTCCGGATGCACGACCGGCGAGCCGACACCCTTGAACCATTTCACCGGGCGGACACAGGCATACAGGTTGAGCACCTGGCGCAGTGTCACATTCAACGAACGGAAACCGCCGCCGACCGGCGTGGTTAACGGACCCTTGAGAGCGACGATGTATTTCTTGATAGCATCGAAGGTCTCTTGCGGCATCCACTCGCCGTAAAGCTCGTTGGCCTTTTCACCGGCGTAGACATCCATCCAGACGATCCGCTTTTTGCCTTTATAGGCTTTCTCGACCGCGGCATCGACCACGCGACGGGTCGCTTTCATGATGTCGCGACCAATGCCGTCCCCCTCGATCACCGGAATGATCGGATTGGCGGGGATTTTGAGCTTCTTGTTTTTGACTTCAATCGGCTTGCCGCCAGAGGGCACGACGATATGCTTGTACTTAGCCATTATTTCTCCTTGAGGTATTACTTGTACCCCAGAGCTTTCAGGTGGCTCTTATATGTCTTGGCCGAACCCTGAAGCGCTGTGAGTTCGCTTTTGTTCAATTTCAATTCGATGATCTTCTCCACACCCTTGGCGCCAAGAACGACCGGTACGCCGATGTAGATATCTTTGATACCATATTGACCGGTGAGATAGGCCGAAGCCGAAAGCAGTCTTTTTTCATCATTGAAGACAGCGCGGCACATGTCGACCGATGCCGCCGCCGGAGCATAGAATGCAGAGCCGGTCTTGAGCAGTTTGACGATCTCGCCGCCACCGGTTCGAGTACGGTCGGCGATGGCTTTGATGCGATCTTTGGAGATCAACTCAGAGATGGGGACACCTGCTACCGTGGTGTAGCGCGGCAGGGGCACCATTGTGTCACCGTGCCCGCCCAGCACCATGGCCTGCGTGTCGGTCATGGCAACACCCAACTCCATCGAGATGAATGCCCGCATACGGATCGAATCCAGCACCCCGGCCTGACCAAAGACGCGGTTTTTCGGGAAGCCGGTGGCCTTCTGCATGTGGAAGGTCATCAAGTCAAGCGGGTTGGAAACAACGATGACAAAACTCTTGGGGGCGTACTTTTTGATGTTCTTGCCGACCGATGCGACGATGTTGGCGTTGGTCTTCAACAGATCCTCGCGTGACATTCCCGGCTTGCGGGGCAGACCGGCCGTCATGATTACAATGTCGGCACCTTTGATATCTGAAAACTTGTTGGTCCCTTTGACCGTGGCGTTGTAACCACGGACCGGACCGGCCTGCGTCAGGTCGAGTCCCTTGCCCTGCGGCACGCCGTCGATAATGTCTACCAAAACTACATCGGCAAAATTGGCCTCGGCCAGATACATGGCACACGAGGCGCCCACGTTGCCGGCACCGATTACTGCAATCTTTTTATTCATCACATCCTCCGTTGGACAATTACGGCTTACACTCTGTCTAGACCGTCAGAACCGAATTGCCGGCGTCGCGAACGACAGCCAAGCGAAACAGCTCTCGCTGGTCAGAGCGTAAGAATAGGAATTTTTTCACAAAGTCAAGCGGTTCGTAAAAGACCTGTCGAACCGGTTGCGGGGGCAGCGTGGAATGGAGGTAAACTTCGATTCTCTGGCTATGAGCAGCTACTCGTGAAAGCTTGTGCGATCCAAAGCGCCATTTCCCATCGGCCGGTTCGTTCTTGGTGCAGTCCCATTTTTGGGCCAGTTGCATGAAATGTTCTGAGCCGATCCCCTCCCGGCAGGCCGAAACCAGAATAATGGCGCCACCATTGCGGACACCGGCGTGACAATGCTCAAGCGCTTTCTGCACCTGATACAGGTTCTTGTCCAGAGGGGACCGCAACTCGCAAATGACGACATCGTACTGCTGTTCGATTCTATGCGCGAAGATATCCTCGGCCCTCTTCCTACCACGTCCAAAAGACTCATTCAAGCCGCCGCAAAACAACGATGCAATCGCACCGTCGGCATCCAGTACCGCCTGGATTCCCAACAAACGCGATTGGTCGACAAAACCGGCGAGTTCTTCAAGATGCTCTGCCACCGGGTTGCCTTCAAGAGCCAGCGGCTCAGCCAACATCGAATTGGCCAGGTTGTGGTTACGTTCTATCGTGGCCAGGTCGGTCAGGCCCGGGAACAACGACTTGCGACCTCCGGAGAGACCGGCGAAGTAGTGCGGTTCGACGGAACTGATCAGAAGCAAGCGCTGATGATTGTCCAAAGCGTTGTTGAGCCAAACTTCACCACCCATGCTGTCGACACCCAGCTGAGTCATGCTGTCATAATCAACGGCGTTGTGAACGAGCAAGTGTCTTCGGACGCGCTCAAGATGCGGTCCGAAGATGCTGACCAGTTGCGACTCCGTCGGCGGATCGTGAGTCCCTGTAGCCACGATGAAATCGGCCGTGTCGAGCAGGTCATCTTTGATCCGGTCCAACCATCCCAGAATCTCCGGCGTAGGTGTATTGCGGTATGCATCGTTGACGACGATTAGCGGTGGATTATCGGAGACAAACTCAACGCCCCCGGATTTCCTGAACTCATCAGAAAAGTGATCGAAGGTCACCGGCTGGGCGACCCGAACCGGAGCGAACTCGTCGACCTCGACACCGTCGGGTATCTCAATGGGGATGGTTCCGTCGCCGTATGTGAGTTCGAGTATCATGGTTTATTAATCCCTCGCCTCAGATGCTAAACTCACCCTTCGACTGCGCTCAGCCGCGGGTGGCCCAGGGCTTGGGCCTAGTTGATAGACCCACCGGCTCGTCATCGCGAGGTACGCCTTGCGTGCCATGGCAATCTCAATCTGCTGTGCAGCATGGAGAATGAGATTGCCGCGCTCCCGCTGGTCGCTCGCAATGACGCCAAGCGGGACCTTGCCAACGCTCCCCGAGCCCACGGGCCACCCAACCTCACTTCAGTTGCCTGTCAATCGTTCAACCCTCGAAGAAAAAGGCAATCTCCTTGGCCGCGTTTTCATCGGAATCGGAAGCATGCACCGAGTTACACTGAACATCGAGCGCAATCTCCTGGCGGATCGTGCCACAGGCGGCATTCTCCGGATTGGTTGCGCCAATCAATGTGCGCAGGTCTTGGACGGCGTTCTCTTTTTCGAGCACCATGGGCACCACTCGGTCGGAGGTCATAAACTTCACCAGGTCATCGAGGAACGGCTTGCCCTCATGCACGGCGTAAAACTGGCGCGCCTGTTCGGGTGTCAAGGCCGTCATAAGCATGGCGGCGATCCTGAAACCCGCTTTTTCCAGACGTGCTATGATATGTCCGATCAGATTACGTCCGGTGGCATCGGGCTTGATGATGAGCAGGGTCTGATTCATACGTCTCCATTCCCCTCTCTTCGGCCAGGGGTTTTCTTGACTTTCATTGCATCTGAAAAACCGATGTCCACCGCGGTGCGGTTTTTGTCTTCGGTTCCGCGCGGGGCTCGTTTGAGCACGGCGCCGATTAAGTCCTCTTTGGCAACGACACCGGTGAAGGCGGCGATAGCACCCAGAGCGACAACGTTGGCGACCATAATGTGCCCGGCCTGCTCACGCGCTATCTGAGTGAAAGGCAGGCCATAGTACGTCTCGGTAGGGATGTTCTTGACCAGACCGCTATCGACAATCAGGACACCCTCTTTGTGCAGGTCGGGGTAGTATTTGTCCAGCGACTCCTGAGTCATACACAGAAGCATGTCGAGTTGCATGGCCTTGGGATAGTATATCTCATTGCTGGACACCACGACGTCCGCTTTGGAAGCGCCACCGCGCGCCTCTGGTCCGTATGACTGCGATTGCACGACGTTCTTGCGATAGTCGACGCCAATTGCTTCGGCCAAAATCACCGCAGCCAGAATCATCCCCTGACCGCCGGAGCCGGAGAGGCGGATCTCGAAACGATCGTGAGGAATTTCTATTTTATCCAGGAGCTTGTGGGCCATCGTTATTTCTCTCCCAGGTGGGCATCGACCACCTTTTGGTATTCATCGCAGAATTCGGTTTTGTCATCTTCGTACAAAGTGCCGATGACGTGCTTACCGTCAAGCTCTTCCGGGACCATTTTCGCGGCCTTAGCGGTCGTGACCGAATTTTCCTTGAAGTTATTCAACATCGACACGGCATCGCCACGCCGGTTAAGCCGGCCGTAGTAGGTGTGACAGTTCGAAATCACCTCGACCAGGCTGAATCCGCGATGGTTCAGAGCGTTCATGATTGTTTTTTCCATCTGCGGTGTGTGGTAGACGGTGGCCCGGGCAACGAACGACGCCCCGGCCGCTTGAGCCAGTTCGCACGGTTCGAAATGTTTCTCGACATTGCCATACGGCGTCGTAGTCGAAAACGCATCGGTCGGTGTCGTTGGCGAACCCTGTCCGCCGGTCATCCCGTAGATGTGGTTGTTAATCAGAATCGCCGTGATGTCAATGTTGCGACGGCAGGCGTGGATAAAGTGATTGCCACCGATAGCCAAACAGTCACCGTCGCCGGTAATTACAATCACCTTCATTTTGGGTTTGGCGAACTTAACGCCGGTGGCGAAAGCCAGGGCGCGACCGTGAGTGGTATGCAGGGCGCTGAAATCGAGATAGATAGGCATGCGACTGGTACAGCCGATGCCGGAAACCAAGGCCACCTCATCTTTGGAATAGCCCAGCTTGTCGATGGCCCGAACGAGCGCACTTTGCACCAGTCCATTTCCGCACCCGGCGCACCAAACGGAGGGCATGCCTTTTTTTGGTCTCAGGTAGTTAAGGACTACATCCGATTTCTGTTTCTCAACCGGCTTCGACTTTTCTACGGTAGCCATTATATAACCTCTTCCAGTTTCTCGAGTAACTGCATGGGGGTGAGAATCTCACCGTCATAGCGCTGCAACGAGTGTATTTCAGTATCAGGTGGCATGACGCGCGCGACCTCCTGCACGATCTGTCCCATATTGAGTTCGGGGACGATGATCTTTTTGGCCTTGCCGCAATAGTCACGCAGTTTGTTGTCAGGGAACGGCCACAATGTATAGAGCTGGACCATTCCCACTTTCACGCCTGCCTGACGAGCCAGAGCAACGGCCAAAAGAGCAGCGCGCGAAACCGAACCGTAGGAAACAAACGCGATCTCGGCATCGTCCATCATCTCGATGCGCAGCTTGGTGATCTCGTTCTTGTAGTTCATGATTTTGTCACGCAGCTTGTCATTCTTGACTGATATCTCCGTCGCCGTGTTCGTAGAGAAGCCCATCGGGTCATGAGTCAAGCCGGTAGCAATCGTGCGATAACCTTCACCATAGCCTGCCATCGGTGAGACTCCGTTGGCCGTTAGTTGAAACGGCTCGAAATCTTTCGGCTCAACGGTTGGCTTGACACGATCGATGACCTGATGCTCACCCGGTTTGGGCAGCGAGATGAGTTCGCGCTGGTGACCAATCACTTCATCCATGAGAACAATGACCGGCGTTCGAAAACGTTCTGACAGGTTGAAGGCTCGGATCGTCTCGGTAACGGTGTCGCCGACCGTTGACGGCGCCACGGCTATAGCCGTGTAGTCACCATGGGTTCCCCAACGGGCTTGCATGGTATCGGACTGACTGACTTTGGTCGGGAGTCCGGTCGAGGGGCCGCCACGCTGGACATTGACAATCACGCAAGGTGTCTCGGTAATGAAAGCATAGCCGATGTTTTCCTGCATGAGTGAGAAGCCGGGTCCGGAGGTGGCCGTCATCGCTTTCATCCCGGAAGTCGAGGCACCCACGACGGCGGCGATGGACGATATCTCGTCTTCCATCTGGATGAACCGCCCGCCGATTTTCGGCAGGTCACGGGCGCAACCTTCGGCGATTTCGGTCGATGGTGTAATCGGGTACCCGGCGTAGAACCGCATACCGGCGTAGAGAGCGCCTTGCACACAGGCCAGGTTACCCATCAAGAGAGTTCTTTGTGTGTCAACCATAGTGGTACAGTCAATCTACTTGTAATTCGATGTTATGGCAAAATCGGGACAGTGCGTCCAGCAGACAGTACACTGGGTACAGTCTTCCATGCGCGCCATGACCGGTTTGCCGTCAGCATTTGGTTCGAACACCTGGGTCGGGCACAGAGCGATACAAATATTGCACGCTTTGCACCAGGCCATGTTGATTTCCAGAGCGGGCGGGCCGTTGGAATAATCGTACTTGCTTTTGCCCTTCTTCTCAGTCGAGGGCTTGGCTGTTTGTGGCTCAGTCATGGAGTTTCCTCAGCAACTTGTGTTGCATGTCTATCTATGCCAACTGGTGGTTATTTCTTTGCCTTTCGCGATTTGGTCGGGGCCGCGGCTTTTTTCAATTTGGGCGCCTTGGCTGAGTCTGTCTTTTTGGCGCTGACCTTTTTAGTGGCGGCTTTTTTGGTCTGGGCTTTGGCCGTGGTTTTCTTGCCACCCTTGATGAGTTCTTTCAGCACCGCCGGGATCTCGGTGGGTGATCCGGCTACGGGCACGCCGACTTTGTTGAGGGCAGCGATCTTGTCGGCCGCCGTGCCGCTGCCGCCGGCAATGATGGCCCCGGCGTGACCCATACGTTTACCGGGAGGAGCTGTCTGACCGGCAATGAACGAGACGACCGGTTTGGTGACGTTCTTCTTGATAAACTGCGCGGCCATCTCTTCATCGGAGCCGCCTATTTCACCGATCATGACGATTGACTTGGTCGATGGATCGGCCTGGAAGGCTTCCAGGCAATCGATGAAGTTGGTGCCGATCACTTGATCGCCGCCGATACCTATGCAGGTAGTCTGACCCATACCGGCTTCGGTGAGGGCCCATATTGCTTCATAGGTGAGGGTGCCGGAGCGCGAGACCACGCCGACTGACCCCTTCTTAACGATATTGGATGGCATGATGCCGACTTTGGCCTGGCCGACCGAGATGAGGCCTGGACAATTGGGGCCGATCAGACGAGCACCGTTCTGTTGAACGAAGGGATAGACTTTCATCATATCGTTGGCGGGCACACCTTCGGTGATACAGACGACAAGTTTGATCCCGGCGGCCACAGCCTCAAAGATAGCATCTACGGCAAACGGCGGAGGCACATAGATCACCGAGCTGTTGGCCTTTGTTTTGGCCACCGCTTCTTCGACCGTATCAAACACCGGTATGCCGGCCACTTTCGTTCCGCCTTTGCCCGGAGTGACACCCCCAACCACTTTGGTGCCGTACTTTTTCATTTGTTCAGCGTGAAAGGATCCATCCCTTCCGGTGATCCCCTGAACAATCAGTCTCGTTTTCCTATTAATGAATATCGACATTTTTGTTACCTCTCACAGTGCCTTTTTATTCCAACCCGGCCAGTTCGATGGCCTTTTTGACCACTTTGTCCAGCGTGTCAGCCGAGGGGAGCTTGACCGAACGCAGGATTTTCTGCGCTGCTTCTTCATTGGTGCCGGTAAGTCTGACCACCACCGGTACGGTCGGGTTCAACTCTTTGAAAGCGGCGACAATGCCGGTGGCGACATCGTCACAGCGGGTGATACCGCCAAAGATATTAATCAATATAGCGCGGACGTTGGGGTCGGAAAGAATGATACGCATGGCCGCGACCACTTTCTCAGGATTGGATGATCCGCCGATATCGAGAAAGTTGGCCGGTTCGCCGCCATAGCGCTTCACCAGGTCCATGGTGGCCATAGCCAGACCGGCGCCATTGACCATGCATCCAATGTTTCCTTCGAGTTTGACATATGACAGGTCCGCCTCGCGCGCCTGGACTTCTTCCGGTACTTCGGCGTCAAGGTCACGCATGGACTCTATGTTTTTCTGTCGATAGAGACCGTTATCGTCGATGTTGATTTTGGCATCAAGGGCAATCACTTTGGTGTCGGTGTTGCTGATCAGCGGATTGATCTCTACCAGCGAAGCATCACAGGCCCAGAACACTTTGTAGAGTTTCAAGATGATGTCGGTAGCTTCGCGCACTTGTTTGATGTCGCGAAAGAGCTTGAGGGCAAGGTTGCGAGCCTGATAGGTTTTCAAGCCGAGGACAGGATCGACGGTCAGCTTGAATATCTTCTGCGGAGTTTTTCTGGCCACTTCTTCGATGTCGATACCGCCGGCCGGGGATACCATAATGACCGGGCGTTTGGTAACCCGATCGAGAATTATCCCGACATAGGACTCTGATATTATGTCCTCGGCCTCGGTGACCAGTACCTTTTTGACGGTGAGGCCCTTGATATCCATACCCAGGATACTGTGGGCGAGTATTTTCGTAGCCTCGGCATTTTCGGCGTATTTGATCCCACCGGCCTTGCCGCGACCGCCGACATGCACCTGCGATTTGACCATCACCGGTCGGTTAATCTCCTCGGCGATCCGGACGGCTTCGGCAGGCTCAGAGGCTACCTGGCCAAAAGGCACCGGAATCCCGGCATCGGCAAAAATCTGCTTGGCCTGATACTCATGAATTTTCATTTATCACGTTCCTTGAGATTGTTTTTATCGGACAACGTTTCCTTCTGTTCGATCTGTTCGCGGGCGAGAGTGGTAAGAATCTCGCGGCTGTTCAAATTGGGGTCGTCGAGCACTCTTTCCAGCAGATAGCTGAGGACCCGGCCGATCGCCGGACCGGGTTCAAGTTGGAATAGTTCCATCATGACTCTACCGTCAATGGCCAGATCAGTGACGCTGAGTGGCGGCTTGCGTTCAAGCTCCTCACGAATATCAGTCTCAAACTGGTCGACATCCTCGGTGGTTCCACCCATGCCCTGAGCGACGACATCGGCCCGACGCAGATCAAGCAGATCATGGATCAAATCCACACCGACGCGACGGACCAGGCGCCTGAGACCTTTTGGGGTGACCTCGGTGGTAAACATGTGTCGTTCCACCAGTGTGGCCACCTGTTTGATGAAACCGTTGGAGTAGCGCAGCCGCCTCAAGACACTCGCTGCAACTTTGGCTCCGGTACCTTCATGCCCATAGAATGTGGCGCCACCATCGACTAACCTTCGTGCCTGCGGCTTTGTAACATCGTGAAAGAGCGCCGCCATACGCAGCCGCAAGCGTGCGTCACAACTGTCGATGATGTGCATGGTGTGTTCGAAGACATCGTATTTATGGTATCCACCCGGCTGATCAACACCGACGCAAGTCTGCAACTCCGGCAATATGACCTTAAGCAATCCCAGTGTCTGCATCAGCCGGAAGCCGCTGGACGGTATCTGTGCCAAAGTCAGCAGTTTGTTAAGTTCTTCGGCGATCCGTTCGGCTGAGACTGTTTCTATCAGCGCTGCGTTTTTTCGAATAGCTCTAAAGGTCTCCGGCTCGATCATGAAACCGAACCGGGCGGCAAACTGCACCGCTCTCAGCATGCGTAAGGGATCGTCCTCGAACGATGTCGGGTAGACCATTCGCAACTGCCGGTTGTCCAGGTCCATGCGACCGTTCAGGGGGTCAATCAACTCGTTGTTGTCCAGAGCGACAGCCATGGCGTTAACCGTGAAGTCGCGCCGCACCAAGTCTTCTTCGACCGGCAACGAGGGATCAAATGAAACCGCGAATTCCTTGTGTCCCCAGCCGGTGGAATGTTCACGCCTGGGTAGGGTGAGGTCGAAAGTGTGCCCCCGGCCACCGGTAAACTGAGTGTACTTGATGACTCCGAAACTCCGCCCGACCAGATCGACACGACCGTGCTGTTTCAGCAAGCGACTGAGTTCATCGTAGCCAACACCGGTGACAAGATAGTCACAGTCTTTAGTGGCCTTCGATCCCGACAGCAGGCGGTCACGGACGGCGCCGCCCACTTCGTAGATGCGGCCCCTCTTGAGGATAGCAGCGACGGTTTCTTCAGACAGGTGATTCATGGCTTAGTTGGCTACTATTCTGGTACCGGCCTCGCCGAGGATGGCAAGGCCTGCGTTTTCAAATGAAGTTACGGTTACCATCTCGCCGCCTTTTTCAAGGAAACGAATGGCCGCGTCTATCTTGGGTCCCATGGAACCGGCTGGGAACTGGCCCTCGGCATGATACTTTTTTATCTGGGCAAGGCTCACTCGACCGAGCTCCTCCTGGTTTTCCCAACCAAAGTTGATCGCAACTTTGTCAACCGAGGTAAGGATCGACAGGATCTCGGCTCCGATTTCCTCCCCGATCACCGCCGAGGCAAGGTCTTTGTCTATAACGGCATCGAAACCTTCGTAGTTACCGTGCTTGTCGATAAAGACCGGAATCCCGCCACCGCCACCGGCTACCACTATAGTTCCGTTTTTTACCAGAGTTCTGATCGTCTCAGCTTCAACCGTGTGAACCGGGATCGGCGATGGCACCACGCGACGCCAGCCACGATCACCGTCGGGCTTCATGTGCCAGCCGCGACTGGCTGAGTAGCGTTCGGCCTGTTCTTCGGTATAGAATTGTCCGATAAACTTGGTCGGGTTGTTCACGGCCGGGTCATTGGCATCGACCAACATCTGAGTGATAATCGTGACCACCGGGCGGTCGATTTTTTCGGCCCGCAACCGGTTCTGCAACGATTGCTCGATCATATACCCCATGCCGCCTTCGGTGTCGGCCACGCAAACGCCCAACGGCAGAATGGGCGCTCGGTCGCGCGCCAACTCGACCCGGAGAATAGCATTGCCCACCTGCGGTCCGTTACCGTGACTAATCACCAGATTGTATCCCTCACGAGCCAGTTGGACCACACCGTCTAGCGCCGCTCGGGTGTTGGCGAACTGGTTGGCGATGGTATCCTCTCGGTCGGGATGAGTGATTGCGTTTCCCCCCAGGGCAACCACCGCCGTCTTGTGACCGGTCATTTCGTTGTCGGCTCCAGTTTAGTCGGACCGTTAGTAGTAAAGCGGGCCGGCGAGCCGACCCGCTACCGGGTTTGTTTCTATTTCTTTGAGCCCTTCTTCGAGCTCTTTTTCGCAGGGCTTTTCTTCAGCCTGCTGGATACAAACGCATCCAGCACATCGTGCAGGTCCGGCGATCCGATTTCCTGCAAGTTGTACCCAACTCGCACCGTAGGTTTGGTGATTTTAATCAAACGACTCAGGTCGATCGGTGTGGCGATTACCACGGCGTCGCACTCGGTTCGGTTGATCGTCGTCTCCAGGTCTTTCACCTGCTTGTTGCCATATCCCATAGCCGGCAGAAGGGTGCCTATGCCTGGGTACTTCTCGAAAGTAGCGCTGATCGACTTGACCGTGAAGGGACGGGGGTCAACCAGTTCGGCTGCACCGTATTTTTCGGCTGCAACCACACCGGCGCCATATTCCATCTCACCGTGGGTCAAGGTCGGACCATCTTCGACAACCAGCACCTTCTTGCCACGAATCAACTGCGGCTTGTCGACATCAAGAGGAGAAGCGGCATCGACTACGATAGCGCTCGGATTATATGCTGCGATGTTACGACGGAGTTCAGCCACACCTTCGGGATCGGCCGAGTCGATCTTGTTTATCACGACTACATCAGCCAACAACAGGTTGTTCTGTCCGGGATAGTAAGTCAACTCATGACCGGGGCGGTGCGGATCGACGACGGTTATTTGCAGATCGGCGGCATAGAAAGACATGTCGTTGTTGCCGCCGTCCCAGAGGATAACATCCGCTTCCTTTTCGGCTTCGCGGATGATCATTTCATAATCGACACCGGCGTAAACAACGACGCCGGTCATAATATGCGGTTCGTACTCTTCACGTTCTTCGATGGTGCACTTGTGTTTGTCGAGATCCTTCAGAGTGGCGAATCTTTGACAGGCCTGCTTGGCCAGGTCACCATACGGCATAGGGTGCCGGATCGCGACCACTTTCTTGCCCAGAGCCTGCAGCACTTCCGCCACCCGCCGGGTCGTCTGCGATTTTCCGCAGCCGGTCCGGATGGCGCACACCGACACCACCGGTTTTTTTGACTTGATCATAGTCGGCGTGCCGCCTTCGACGGCGAACCGTGCGCCGGCCGACATGACATAGGCTGCACGTTCCATCACGTATTGATACGGCACGTCGGAGTACGCAAAAACGACCTCTTCGGCCTCATGCTTCTTGATCAATTCCAACAGTTCGGACTCATCGTAAATCGGAATCCCCTTGGGGTAGAGCTTACCGGCCAATGAAGCCGGGTAGCGTCGGCCTTCGATATCGGGAATCTGGGTGGCCGTGAAAGCTACGACCTCGACCGCCTTGTTGTCGCGATAAAGGCAGTTAAAGTTGTGAAAGTCGCGCCCGGCGGCGCCCATGATGATTATTTTTTTGGCCTTGGCCATGTTGTTCTCCAATCATTCAATTGCAGTAATACTCAGTTAATATTCACATCCGTTATCTTCAGCCATCCTTAGCTAAAGGCTCCATCGTGACTTCTGAGTGCGTTTGACATGGTTGGTCCGTTTCCTTTACTGGTTGTCGATCTGGGGGCGCTGCAAGCTGCCGGAAAAATCGACGTAGACAGATTTCCATTCGCTGAACACATCAAGGCAAGCCGTAGCCGCTTCGCGGTGACCGTTGCCTGTCTCTTTCGTCCCGCCGAACGGCAGGTGGGTCTCGGCGCCGATAGTGGGAGCGTTGACATAGAAGATGCCGGTGTAGACATCGCGCATGGCGGTGTAAGCGTTGTTGATGTCCTGCGTGAATATCGAAGCAGAAAGTCCATACGGCGTGTCGTTGGCCATGGCGATTGCCTCATCCAGCGAAGCGCACGAGGCGATACCCAGCACCGGGCCGAAAATCTCTTCCTTCCAGATGGTCATCGACTGGGTGATGTCGCCGAATATTGTCGGCTGCACGAAGTATCCTTTGTCGAAGTCGCCCCCGGTCAGGCGTTCGCCGCCGGTGAGCAATTTGCCGCCGTCCTTTTTGCCGATTTCGATATAGCTGAGAACGGTGTCGAGCTGCGCCTGGCTGACGGCCGGACCCATGTCTACCGATTCATCGAGACCGTTGCCAACTTTCAATTTCGAGGCGCGTTCTACTATGAGGGCGGTGAACTTGTCCAGCACATCCTGGTGGCAGACTATTCGACTGGTCGCCGTACAGCGTTGGCCGGTGGTGCCGAAGGCGCCCCAAAGCGCGCCGTCCACGGCCAGCTCCAGGTTGGCATCGTCCATGACGATTTGCACGTTCTTGCCGCCCATCTCCAGGCAGCAATGTTTGAAGTCGGTGGCGCAGGCTTCAGAGACCTTGCGACCGACCTCTGTCGAACCGGTGAACGACACCACCTTGACGTTGGGGTTTTTAATTATGGGCGCACCAAGGGCCGACCCCGAACCGGTGACCATGTTGACTACACCGGGCGGGATACCTTCATCGTGACAGGCTTGTAACAAATTGACCACCGACAACGGCGTATCTGTGGCCGGTTTGATAACAATGGTGTTGCCGCAAATCAAGGCCGGCATCATTTTCCACGACGGAATGGCCATCGGGAAATTCCAGGGAGTAATAAACGAGCAGACACCAAGCGGCTGGCGCACCGTCATGTTGAATTTCTTCTCCATCTCCGACGGTGTGGTCATGCCGAACAAACGACGACCCTCGCCGGCCATGTAGAATGTCATGTCGATAGCTTCCTGCGTGTCGCCACGTGTCTCTTTGATAACCTTACCCATCTCCTTGGTCATGTCCTGTGAGACTTGTTCCTTGTTGTCCAACAATCGCTGGGCAACTTTGTACAGAATCTCACCGCGTTTGGGGGCCGGCATCAGTCGCCACTTTTTGTATGCTTCGGAGGCGGCATCAATAGCGTTGGCGATATCGTCGGCGTTCGATTTTTGGAAGATACCTAGAACTTCCTCGGTATCGGCCGGGTTGCGGTTTTCATAGGTTTCACCAGAGGTGGACTCGACCCATTGGCCGTTGATGAAGTTCTTGAACTGTTTGGGCTTACTCACGATCATCTCCGTGTCATCATCTGTTTTTCCGCTACAGGCGCGCCAACAGAGGCGCTACGACTTTTGTGAATCTATTCACCTTGGTCGCAAACAAGCGGTTAATATAGTTCTTATATGTATCTTGTCAACCGCTTTCGCCTCCGTCGACCAAGTTTTTGACGTTGCGCGACAACAGGTTACGGCAGCCCGCAAGAGACGGTTTGGGGGCTCTACAATTGCTTATTGGCGGACATTGGTTATTGAGTCATCCAGGTCACTGCGGACTATTTGTGCTTTGGGCCAAGATTTCCTTGGCTATTTCGTCATCTTGCTCGTTAATACTATAAGAGTCGTTAATCCGCCTGAACTTGCAGGAGAGCCCGTGCATGCCTTGCTGTTGACAACTTTGCTTTCTCTACCATTGTATCCGATCAATCCGGTCAAACAAGATACTCTTGATGTTATGGCCATGCACTTCTCGGTGGGTGTTACCGCGCCCAACGGGTTGGTCAAGACCGGTGTGGACATCAGCACGCGCTATGAGTTTCGGGTAACCCATCCGGTGGTACTCAGGACAACATTGGACTACCGGCTTAGCCGGGTCAGTCATGTACGCTATCCTACCGGAACCATATTCGGTCCGCTGTTCTCTTTGGAAGCATTATACTATCGGGGTACTAATCGGATGACCGGATACGTTGGCGGGGGGGTGGTACTGGCCATGTACGATCATGCCACCAGTCAATCGGAGTCTGACTCGTTGAGAAACTACCATGGCGTTACCGATGTCGGTCTGAAGCCAACCAACGGCTACCGTCTTACCTTCGGGCTGCGTTTTCATCGCACGACCTCCTTTGAAGTAAGTATCACCGACGTGCGGCCCAGTTTCGTGTACACCAGTGATGCCGGTAACGGCAGCTACAGCCGACGATTCTCCCGCGCCCGCTTCAACGACTTTCGCATATCGATCGGTTATGTCATGCCTCTGTGGGGGGGCCGGCACACCGTCCGCGGACCATAGTTGTAGACCACCTATAAACGGCTCTTGTGCGCTTCGCACCCTTCTTGCGAAACACGGACAAACACTGTCACCCCGAGCGGAGTCGAGGGGCGAATTCATCCCTGATCAGGAACCTTCATACCGATTCAGAAACTCTGCCCTGAAAGATTCGAACCTGTTCTCTTCAATCGCCTGACGGATCCCCCGCATAAGATTCTGATAGAAGTAGCTTGAGTGATAGGTAGCCAGTACCATGCCGGTAATCTCCGACTGGTTGTACAGATGCCTGATGTACGCCCGGCTATACCGCTTGCAAACTCGGCAGTCACAATTGGGATCAAGCGGTGTGCTGTCGTCGGCGTAGCCTGAGTTGCGGTAGACGATCTGGCCTTCCGATGTGAACACATTACCGGTGCGGGCGTTGCGAGTCGGGAGAACGCAGTCGAACATGTCGATACCGTAGGAGACGGCCATCAGGATATCCTCGGGGTATCCGACACCCATCAGGTAGCGCGGTTTGTCCTCAGGCAGGTGTTCAATTGTATGAGCCAGCATCTCTTCCATCTCGACTTTGCTCTCCCCCACCGACAGACCACCGATGGCATTGCCCGGAAAGTCAAGCGATACTATCTGCTCTGCCGATTGCGTACGCAGGTCCTTGTATGTGGAACCCTGCACAATCCCAAAGGGGCAGCAGCCCCCCTCTTTCCCTTCCGAGAGTTCCTGGTAAACTAAGAGACACCGCCGTGCCCAGTCGTGGGTGCGACGGACGCCGGTCTCGGCCAACTCGCGGTCGGCCGGATATGGAACACATTGATCGAAGGCCATAACTATGTCGGCACCGATACCGTGTTGAATCTCCATGACTCGTTCCGGTGTGAACATGTGGGTCGAGCCGTCATGGTGCGAACGAAACTGCACGCCATCGTCGGTGATTTTCAAATTGTCGCGCATGGAGAAAACCTGGTAGCCGCCTGAGTCGGTGAGCGTGGGTTTATTCCATCCGTTGAACGAGGCCAGCCCGCCTTGTGACTTGATAATATCGACACCGGGTCGCAGGTACAAATGGTAGGTGTTACCAAGAATGATTTCCGCGCCACACTCTTCGAGGTCCTCGGATGTTAGCGCCTTGACCGCACCGGACGTCCCTACCGGCATAAACGCGGGCGTTTGGAATACACCGTGGGCCGTTGTGACTTCGCCGCGCCGCGCGGGTCCGTCGGTCGTGAGGGGGTTGTAGATTCTATCAGGCATGCTGAATGTTCACCTATCGCATCGACTCGTATGAAGGACCACACCAAGCTGAAGAACCGCTTGTGGACTAGTGTATGAACCACTACCCGCGGTCAAACCAATTTCAAGGAACAGTGCTTTCCATCTGATGGACCCCGCTAATCCAATATACAGCCACGTCTTGGCGCTTCGACCGCGACCGCCGCCGATGCTCGTGTATTCGAGAATAAACGACTCTTCAAGCGAATAATCTCTGCCACCCCTAACCGACCGCAGGAGGTTGACCTGAAGCCCGCCGGTCCCCCCCCCTTCGTCATTGGGAATGAAACCTCCGGACACCCGAAAACCGAGACTGGGGTCGTTAACGTGAGTGTAAAAGAAATTGAATCCGGCCGGCGAACCGAGAGCAAGGCCAAAGGTGGATCGGATACGTTGTTCGGGTTGCGTATCGTTCGAAGCCGCAGGTTGGGCTGCAAAGACGACAACAAGAATAATCAGAATAGTGCGTCGCATTTTAACCATGTCCTCCTCCGATCTTTGTCAAACTCTCCGAACTGATGTCTCTTCACCGCGCCGCGCGGCTCCGTCGGTCGTGTGCGGTTTGTAGATAGTATCGTTCATGTTCTATTCTTGTCACCCCGGGCGGAGTCGAGGGGCGACCCAATTCGTGCTTTCTGTTTCATGCCTCGACTCCGCTCGGCATGACATTGTTGTCTCTTAATCCTGTAGGACAGGTCTGTCTTCAGACCTGCTATCTTTGGCGGGTTCTAGGAAGGACCCGCCCTACTTGCTCTTGAAACCCGGACCAAGGTCCGGGCCACCCAGTTGGGACGTGCGACGCGCGAGAGACACATTCTGCTGTGTCACCCCACCACCTCAAGCGCCTGCTGCAGGTTCGTAACGCCGGTGAGTTGCAGGGGGCGGTCGGTGAGTTTGTCGAGATTGGCCTGAGGCAAAATCATGCGGGTGAAACCCATCCGGGCAGCTTCGTTGATGCGACGGTCGATCATGGCTACCGGACGCACCTCGCCGGACAAACCCACCTCGCCCACCAGTATGGTCTTGGGGTCTATTGCACGGTTCAGCAGCGATGACACTATGGCCACCAACAACGGCAGATCAATCCCCGGCTCGGACAGTTTAAGGCCACCTGCGACCGAGACAAAAACATCGTTGGTGGCCATCGGGTAGTCGCATCGTTTTTCCAGGATGGCCAACAAGAGCGACAGACGTCTGTTGTCGATACCACCGGCTACGCGCTGTGGGTTAGAGTAACCGGCGGCGGTCACCAGCGCCTGAAGTTCCACGAGAATCGGGCGGTTACCTTCGACGATTCCAGCCACCACCGATCCACTGCGGGTTTCATTGGAGTGACCGGTCAGAAACAACGACGACGGGTTGGCCACTTCGATCAACCCGCGCTCGGCCATCTCGAACAGACCTATCTCAGCGATAGACCCGAACCGATTCTTGGTGGCGCGCAACATTCGATAGAGATGCGCGGAGTCTCCCTCGAAGTAGACCACCGTGTCAACCATGTGTTCAAGCACTTTTGGTCCGGCCACCAGTCCTTCCTTGGTGACATGGCCGATCAAAAAAAGCGCCCAGCCGCCCGCCTTGGACATGGTGATCAGTTTGTTGGCCGCTTCGCGCACCTGAGCCACCGTGCCCGGCGGTGAGTCGAACAGTTCGCTGGCCACAGTCTGAATGGAATCGATGATCACCACCTGATGATCGTTTGAGCCGACTCGTTCGATCATTTGTTCGAGAGAACTTGAGTTGACAACCGTGATGTTGTCACCCGACACCTGCAACCGGTCGGCCCGTCGTTTGATCTGCGGCAGTGATTCCTCGCCGGTGATGTATAGCACGTTCAAGCCCTGCTGCGAGTAGGCATCGGCCGCCTGTAGCACCAGTGTCGATTTACCGATCCCCGGTTCGCCGCCGAGCAACACGGTCATGCCGGGGAGCAACTGCCCTCCCAGTACGCGGTCGAACTCGACGATCCCGCTGGTAAAACCGGATTGCTGTTCGATACCAATCGACGAAAGCAGCGATGAATCGGCATTTGAGGTTTGGGTTCTGGGCGATGATTTGGTGGGCATTCGTTCTTCGATCAGGCAATTCCACTGCGCACACTCACGGCACTGGCCCTGCCACTTAGAATGTTCCGCCCCGCACTGAGAGCAGTAGAAAGCCGTTTTAGTTTTCCGTGGCGTTACCATCAACCCACCTGTATCGGACCGGTCGCACTGCCGGTGATAAACTGTTTTACAACCTCGTTCGAGCTGTTTCTTATTTCGTCGGGCGTGCCGTCGAACTCGACCCGTCCCTGATAGAGCATGACAATGCGGTCGGCGATTTTGTAGGCTGATGTCATGTCGTGCGTGACGGCGATTGAGGTGACGTTCAGCTTGGTGTTGAGGTCGACGATCAGGTCGTTGATCATGTCGGCTGTGATCGGGTCCAGACCGGTGGTCGGTTCGTCGTACAAAAGCACCTCCGGTTCTGCGGCAATCGCGCGGGCCAGACCGACACGTTTGCGCATACCGCCGGAAAGCTCGTCTGGAAACTTGTCGCCGGAACCGGGCAGGCCTACCATGGAAAGTTTCTCACTGACGATCGCATCTATTTCCGAGCGCGTGTGCACTCGTTCTTCCTTGAGTCCCAAACCGACATTTTCGGCTACCGTTAGTGAGTCGAATAATGCCGCCGACTGAAACAACATACCATAGCGCCTGCGCATGTCGATCAGTCGCCTGCCGTGGAGCTTCGAGATGTCTGCATCGTCGAATGTGATTCGGCCTGAGTCCGGTTCCAAAAGCCTGACCAGATGTTTCAGCATGACCGACTTGCCACAACCGGACTGACCGATGACTACAATCGACTCACCTTTGTTGACTTTCAGATCGACGCCTGAGAGAACCTCACGATGGTCAAACTGTTTGTGCAGGTTGGATATTTGTATCATCGTTCTTTCTACTATCATATCCTAAACAGGATGAGGGCAAAAACAAAGTTGAACACCAGTATCAGTACCGATGAGATCACCACTGAGTTGGTGGTAGCCAGTCCGACACCCTGGGCGCCGCCACGAGTGTTGAACCCTTCGTAGCATCCGACCACGCCGATGATAAGTCCGAAGACAGCCGCTTTGATCATGCCATTGATGAAGTCGCCGATCTGAAAGGAATTGCGAAAGCCGTTGAGAAATGTCTCGGATGACACATCGACCCCGACCACAGACACCACCAGGCCGCCGATGATGGCGATGAAATTGGCGAACACCACCAAGAACGGCACCATGAACAGGCAGGCCAGCACACGCGGCATGACCAGGTAACGCACCGGATTGATGCCCATCGATTCGAGGGCATCTATCTGCTCGGTGACGCGCATGGTGCCCAGTTCGGCGGTTATACCGGCACCGACCCGTCCGGCGAAGACGATGGCCGACAGCACCGGGGCCAACTCAATCACAACCGCTTTGCCGACAGCTTGGCCGAGGTATCTCAAGGGCGCCCCGATGAATTTGAATTGATAGGCCGCCTGCCAGGCGGATACGGCGCCAACGAATACCGAGATGATTACGATCAATGGTAGTGACTTGACGCCCAGAGTGTACAGTTGTTCAAAGATCAGCCCGACCGAACGATGGATCTCTTTGAGTGAGCCGAGAAACCTGGTCAGCATCAGAGTGATGCCGCCCATTTTGCTGACGAAATTGACGCCGCGCCGTCCCAGTGTGGTCAGCCCGGATTCCATGGCTACTCCTTAGAACGGAATGTCCTCATCACCGGAGACTGGTTCAACGTCGGCCGGCAACTCCGCCGGTCGATAGGCGAGGTTTTCAAAACAGGCATAGTCCTTTACAAAGGCGAGATGCACCACACCGGTGGGGCCGTTACGCTGCTTGGACACGATCAACTCAGCTTTGCCCTCGACCTCCTGAAACTCCGGGGTCGATCTGTCCTTACCGGCAAAGTAATGCTCCTGCCGGTACACAAAGGCGACCACATCGGCATCCTGTTCAATGGCGCCGGACTCGCGCAGATCGGACAGTACCGGTCGTTTGTCGCCACCACGCTGCTCAACTTGACGTGAGAGCTGGGAGCAGGCGATGACCGGGATTTCCAGTTCCATAGCCAGTGTTTTCAGACCGCGAGAGAGAGCGGCGATTTCCTGTTGACGATTTTCATAGCGGCCCGATCCCTGGACCATCTGGATGTAGTCGATGATTATCAGATCTATTCCGTGCTGTCCCTTCAGCCGACGTGCCTTGGCTTTCATTTCAAGAGCCGTAAGGCCGGGCGAATCATCGATGAAGATGTTTGATTCGGACAACGGTCCACCGGCGCGTGAAAGCCTTCCCCATTCTTCATCACGCAGCTTGCCCGCACGGAGTTTCTGTTGTGACACGCGAGCGCGTCCGCAGAGCATACGAAGGGACAACGCTTCAGCCGACATTTCCACTGAGAAGACACCTACCGACTTGTTCTGGTTAACCGCCATGTTCTCGGCCATGTTCATCACCAGGGCCGATTTGCCCATTGAAGGTCGTCCCGCGATGATGATCAACTCCCCTTTGTGCAGGCCGTTGGTCAAAACATCAAATTCGGTAAAGCCGGTTTTCAGCCCAACCAAAGAGCTATCGGGTGACTGAAGTTCCTCGATCTGATCAAAGGTCGATGGAATCAGCTTGCTGATCGGTACAAAGCCACGACGCAGGCGTTTTTCAGAAAGGCCAAAGATACCTGCCTCGGCTTGATCCAAGAGGTCGGACACCGGCTGATCGAGATTGTAGCAACTGCGTGAGATTTCGTTGGTGATTTCGATGGTGCGCCTGAGCAGATACTTGTCGAGCACAATATCGGCGTAATGTTTGGCGTTGGCCGTCGCCGCGACAGATTCGACCAACTCCACCAGAAAGACGCGCCCGCCCAGGCGGGTCAATTTGTCGTCCTTGAGCAGGGCGTTGGATACGGTGGTAATATCGCACGGTTCGGTCTTTTCGTACAATTCGAGAATGGCCCGATAGACCATTTGATGTTTGGGTGAATAAAAGACTGCTTCCTCGGTCAGGATTTCCACAACCTCATGCAGCGCGCCGACGTCTTTCAGGACGCAACCCAGAACGGCCTGTTCGGCTTCCAACGATTGTGGCGGCTGCAATCGGTCGATTTGTCTTTCCTGATCCGTTCGGTAGGCCAAGTGATCTCCTAACCGATCATCTCATCGTAGCGGGCGCGAAGTAGCTGCATATCCTCCCAGGTATCTTTCTTATACGAAGCAAACCGTAAGAGCGCTGCCGGGTGGTAGGTCACCAACATGGGGACACTCTCGTATTCATGCCAACGGCCACGCAGTTTGCCCAGCGGAGTAGTCGTTTTCAAGAGCGCTTGAGCCGCAATCCGCCCAAGGGCGCAAATCAACTTGGGTTGAATGAGAGCAACCTGTTCCTTTAGTATCGGGAAGCATTGTTCCATCTCAGCCGGTTGCGGGTCGCGGTTGCCGGGCGGGCGGCACTTGAGAATATTGGCAATGTAGACTTCCTGTCGTGACAGTTTGATGGCCGCTATTATTTTGTCCAAAAGCTGACCGGCGCGGCCAACGAACGGTTCTCCGAGTCGGTCTTCATCGGCGCCGGGCGCTTCGCCGATGAACAACAGGTCGGCCTTGGGGTTGCCGACACCATAGACAAACTTGGTGCGAGTTGAACCCAACGAACAGGCCTGACAATCTTTGACCGCATCGAAGTGAAGATCGAGCGAACCATACTGCGGCGCAACCGCACCGGCCCCTTGTTCGCGTGCGAAAAGTGTACCCATCTCGGTCACCGGCGTGGTTCTCTCATGCCGGTTGAGCAGTTGCATGTCCGACAACGAATCGATTTCACTTGAAACACGCGGCGGAAGAATAACTTCCCCCATGCCCATCTCCACTTGGGAGGCGAGAGCGCGGCGTAACATTTCCTGTAAACTCAGCGGTCGATCATCCATGTCTAGTTTCCCTGTAAGATACGCAGTTTACAACAAAGCGGCTATCATATCAAGTATACGCGCGGCAATTTGTGACTTTTTCGCCAGCGGAAGGACTATTGGGTCGCATTCCCTCCTGAGAACCGTCACTTGGTTGGTATCTGAGTCGAAGCCGGTGTCCTCGCCGACTTGATTCACTACGATCATATCGAGCTTCTTCTCCTTGAGCTTTTTTCGAGCGTTTGCAAGCGGCTGATCGGTCTCCAGGGCGAATCCTACGGTCAACAACGGCCTCTTCTTGCGGGCAATGACATCTTTCAGAATATCAACGGTCGGCTGCAGGGAGAGTGTCAGGGGCGCAGCATCCTTCTTGATCTTGGCTGAAGCGGGATCGACCGGCCGGTAATCAGCCGGAGCGGCGGCCATGATAAGACAGTCGGCGGCACCGATGGCGTCCAGAACCGCCTGGTGCAACTGGGCGGTGGTTTCGATGAGGACCAACTCCGCACCGGGAGGGGGCGCCAGAGAGGTCGGACCTGATATGAGTGTGACTTCGGCGCCACCGGCCAGGGCGGCCTCGGCCAGCGAAAAGCCCATTTTGCCCGAGGATCGATTACTGATATACCGAACCGGGTCGATCGGTTCGCGGGTAGGCCCGGCGGTAATGACAATCGTCTTGCCGGTTAGCCCTTCTCTTGACATAGGAAAGCTTCGACAGCGGTATACAATTGCTCCGGCTCCGACATCCGTCCTATTCCGGCATCCTCGCAGGCCATCTCCCCTTCCTCCGGGCCGACAAACAGATAGCCAAGTTCTTTCAAGTCGGCCACATTGCGTAGAGTGATCGGGTTGGCCCACATCTGAGGATTCATGGCCGGGGCGATCATCACCGGGCAGGTGGCGGCGCAAACCACGGTTGTCATAAGGTCATCGCAGATACCCGACGACACTTTGGCGATGAAATTGGCCGTGGCTGGAGCGACAATCATCAGGTCGGCCCACTGAGCCAGATCAATGTGGCGCGTGGCGATATATCGTTCCGGCGGAAACATCTGGTGAGCCACCGGTCTTTGCGATACCGTCTCCATAGTGAGCGTTGTGATAAACTCAGTGGCCGCATCGGTCATAATCACCTGTGTTTCGGCCCCGGCTTTGGTGAGGGCGCGAACCAGGTAAGGGACTTTGTAGCAGGCGATTCCGCCGGTGAGTCCCACCGTGACCTTTTTGCCCGATAGCGTCATGGCGCTTAGTTCACTAACTTGGAATGGTCGGCTTTGAGGTCGACAGAGTCGACCGAGCCGAACTCATCGAATTCGAGGAAGACCAGGGCTGAGGCGATGGCCTTGACCTGTTCGACACTTATGGGGTCGCCGCCAAAGACAGCCACTCTTTCGAGGATTGTCTCAAACTGCTCGGTGTCGATCAGCGATAGATTCAGAAGCTTCAGCAGGAAGCCGTAAGCTTCGGTGGTAATGCGGACTCGTTCAGTGGCAGTGAGTACCCGGTTGGGCAGATGGACCTTGGGGAAATCGGCATAGAGCCACTCGGGCGAATTGTCAAACCGGTTCCAAAGCCAGAAATAGGCCGACGATATCTCGTTGTCGGAGTAGCCCATTGTCTTGAGAGTGGTGGAGAAGTCCTCAGACTCGACCAACCGCCCCTGGTTGTCGCGCATGTAGTCCATGAGGAAGACTACTATCTCAAGAATTCTATCGCTCATCAGGTATCCTTCGTAGTTACTCCAGTCATCTAGAGTATAGTAAACAGAATCGGCCAACGCAAGTTCCGATTGAATGTTGGCCCAAGAAAAGATGCCGGGAGGGTTTGCCTGACGATAGGGAGAATCAGGATTGCTCCGCTACAACCGCCTAACCTCTTCGCCCGTCACAACCTCCCTGAAAACAGACAATCCGCTTGACATTACAGGCTCACGTTCGTCTAGTAGGACAGGGAAAAGAACCACAACAAACCACGCGGCTCGTTCGCGATGGGAGCAGTGACAAGTCACTTTTGTGCGCGTTGCGCGTGAGTGAGCTGAAGGTGCTGTAAGGCGACTCGCCTGACAGCCGTCAGACTTTGAGTGCAACACAGACAGCCCCGCAAGGCTTGAGTTTATGGGAAGTAAACCGTATTGTGGTGTGTACAATTGATAACACACAGAAAGGAGGAGTCTATGGCTGGACATCGTTTCGTGCTAAAAGAAGACAATCATTAATGGGAGAAACCGAAATGAGTTATAGGAAAACATGTTCATCAGTGGCAATCTGGGTAGCCGTTGCGCTGATTGTCGGACTTAGTTCGTCCATCGCATGGGCATCCCAGCCCACTCCTGCAATTGCAGCGAGCTTGGACCCGAAGGTCAGAACAGTAGAAGCTGGACCGCAGGAGTTGGTGCTGACCATTATCACCGCGTTTGATTGTGAGGAACTGAATCTCGATATTTCAATTGAGAAACTAACTCTAAATGGCCTGGCCAATCGAACTATAAGTGTTCGTGCCAATGAGAAGTCTGAAACTCTTCTGTACGTAGATATTCCTCGCGGTGATACCAGTATGGTAAGAGTAAATATAACGGGGTGCCGTGAGGGGACGGGCGCCATCCTCTCATTCGTTACGACCGGCGATAGTGTCGAATACCACCACGGTCCACCTATGCCAGACCGGCCTGCGAGGGGTAGAGGCACTGCGCGTCCATTCGATCAACCAACTGAGCTGCAACTCGACAGTAACCTTTACGAGTACATGCTTGACTTGCGCATCAAGATGATGCGCGATTTTGTCAAGAGCCTCCCGATTGAGTTGATTCCTACTGAACAGGAGAACATCTTCAAGGTCTGGATGACCCGGGATCAGTTTCGCAAACTGAAGAACGAAGGTGTCAAAGGGCGTATGATTGAGGGTCAAATGGTGGATACATTGCCCCCCCCCGTTGATCGTATCCGGCCTGATTCATCCACCAGGAAGCAGAAACCACGAGGGGCGCTGGGTTCGCCAACCGATCCTGCAAGCAGCGGTGATTTCAGTTTGGCCGGGATAGACGGGCTCAGTGGTGGGTTGTTGCAAGCCGAACAGTTGGTCACGTTTTATCTGCACATCGACAATAGTACGAACTACGATGTCGACGGCGTGACAAACGGTTTCCGGTTCTATTCCCCCGACGGAGCGACATGGGCGGACACGGAGGGGGATACCTTAGGGACTTTGGATTGGGGGGCTGAATTCGACCTGCTATTTATTTCATTCCTTACAGTGTGTCGGGCTCGGGTGCTGATACTATAGGTTTCGCCGGTTCGAGGCTATTCGACTCCGGGCTTCCCTGGTGGTTCGACGATACCGCTTACTCCCTGACAATCGGACCTATTCCTTTGTCTTCTGTTGGCAAGACGATTTGTCTGGATTCCGCTTTCTTCCCTCCTTCGGGTGTCTGGGCCTGGTCGGTAGCGCAGGTTGGGACTTTCCATCCTTCCTGGGACGGACCGCATTGTTACGAGGTCGGTGCCGATACTACCCTGTTGGTGAGTGGTCAATTGAGCTACCTGAACCCCCGGTATTCCCCTCCAAACGATGAATTTCCGATGAGAGATATTGAGGTTCAATTATGGGACAAGGATTGGGATTTTGATGATCTATTGGCGGTGACAACGACGAACGATGATGGTGACTTTTCATTCGATACAGTTTCTAACATCGACTATGGTGGTGCCTACGGCCAAGACATCTATCTCAAGATCTTCGCCCACAATGACGCCGGATTTGTGACGACCAACACCATATTGCTGACAAAGTGGTACACAGTCAAAGAACCAGTTATTCAGGATGTAAGTAGTGGTACCTACGATTACGGCACTTTCGTGACGAACCTCGGCACCAGCGGAGCTTTTCACATTGTAGATCGATTATTGGACGGCTATCGTATGTGGCTCGACAGCACGTTTATTATTAGAGAGGACATCGGAGGTTGCCCTGTCTATCTGGACGACAGTTGCGGCAGTTATTATACCAGTCCTCCGCTCACGGCAGATTACCTCGTGATCGACACTTCAGACTACTCTCTATTGAGAGCACCCGATACATATGATGATCATGTCATCCTCCATGAGCACGGTCACTGGGTGGGAAGTCATTGCCTTGATGTCTTCGATGAGAGTTCCGGCGGGCCACATACATGGAGCGGAAAATACTCACCGGCGCTTGCGGCTTCAGAAGGGTTTGCGCATTTCTGGTCGTCTGTTGTAAGGGGGGATGCTTCCGGTAAGAACTGGTGGCTGAATTTCGCCCTATACCGGGAGACAAATGTTGAAAATGGTGAACATGGGTGGGATGGTACTTACAGTAACTCCGCCAACAATTACGGCGATAGTTGCGAAGCGGCGGTTGCCGGAATTCTCTGGGATATCTGTGATCCTGATAGCGACGACTACGATAGTTTTGGCGATTTCAGCTTCCCCCGTGGTCCGGCCGATGATATCGGGGACAGCCTGTCGGACGGGTTTCAGAGCATTCTGTCCGCGCTGCTCGATGATGACGTGCTTGGTCATCGCCCGGACAATATGGGTGAATTCTGGGATGTCTGGGTCGGTCCACCATCGTTGGGTAACAAGCAGAAGGTGGCTGACATATACTATGAACACGGCGATTCGACCCGGAGTTGTTGCTACGGTATTCGTGGCAACGTAGACGGCGATCTCTGGGATCAAATCGATATTAATGACCTCCTGTATCTTGTCGATTTCATGTTCACGGGCGGCCCGGAAGCGCCGTGCTGGGAGGAGGCTAACCTGAGGGCTGATGATTCAACCATAGATATCTCGGATCTCGTTTGGTTGGTCGACTATATGTTCACCGGTGGACCGGCGCCGCACTCGTGCTACGACAAGAAACTCCAGACTGACTAACAAAAGTAATTCTCGGGGCTGCGGGGCTCCATTCAAGACAACTTAAGGCCTGACCTAATTCCAAGTGGCGCATGCTACAAGTATGCCGCACGGCATCGGGTCCAGGCCCCCCGGCGAGCAGTCGCTCACAAAACCCGGTAAAATCGCTCAAAGCGGCCCATAATATCGCTTGACATCGGGGCAGCCGTCGCACTTATTGCAGCTAAGGGAACAGTCAATTCAACTTCGAATCCCGGTAGCAACCGGGAGAGCATCATGTCCTTTGAGCGTTTCGGGAACATACCTCCAGCCGGGGTGTCATGCACCTTGTGACTGGCTCTAGTGGTTCATAATCAAATCGACCTTTTAGGTCGATCGGCAGTTGCTCTGGTTATCCGGAAGGGAACCATGCCGTTCAAGTCTTTGCCATCGTCGAACCGTCGAAATCACCTGCTTACGGGTTTCCTGTGTCCGGGTGCGTCTTCACATTTCCTGGCATTGGGCAATGTGTACGAGACGCTCTGGCTGGTTTCGTTCGTGGCCCTCGTGCTCATAATTCGCAACGATTGGTTTGATTACCCCGACGGCCTGTCACCTCCTCCCGCCAACTGTGCTTGAATCTTCCGAGCAGGCGGTATAGTCGCCTGGCGAAGACCTTCTTTCATTGAAAAATGGAAGTCACTTAACAATTGGGAGTTTGAAAGTGAAAAAACTACTTATAGTTTTTGTGGTGGTGGTACTGGCGACCGGTGGTGTCTTTGCACAGAATTTCCCGACGGACGGACCGACGGACGACGTTACAACCTCCTTAGGGATGTTTATCATCGAGATTAATCTGCAGTATCGCCACCTGTTCCTAAACAATCCGGCCTATGATCAGGCTACCGGGACGTTGACCAGCCCAGTTCTGTATGATCCGGCCACCGTTATCGGTCGCAGTGCGGTGCACCTTCACGATCCGAATCTTACCGGCGCTGATTACCTGGGTGTGCCCGTTGGAACAGCCCAAACAACTGTCGGTGACATAAACTTTACGGTTTGGCCCCCTGGCTTTCAGGGACCGCCCAACACGAGGGAACTCCACACCAAAGTGCACTCGATGAATATGACCAGTGGCCGCTCAGCCGTCCGGGCAGGCCTGGCCGCCGAGGGTGCGATCCTGATGAGCCCGGGAGAAGTCGAATCTATGCCAGGAGGTAACGACTTCCCGGCTGAGAGCTTCTTTGACGTGTTCGTTGAAGTTGTTATCCCCGGGGCACCTGCTGATTCGTGGGGAGATCCGGACTCCATGATTGTGGGTAATGGTCTGGCCCTCATGGTGGAAGCCGATAGTCTACAGTCCCTGCCACCAAAAGTCGTGTATATTCATAGAAACTCCACTGCCGTCCCGGTCCAATTCCGAAACAGCCACCCAACATATTGGACGGAAGGACAGGTGCTCGGGTTCTTGATCCTGGCCGGTCACGGAGTCGGGTATGATGACGGTGGAGAGGATACACAGTCATTTATGAACACCATGGACACGGTAACGCCTATGCCTGTTCCACCGGTACCCACGACGACACCTTACGGCATCCTGATACTGCTGGCCCTGCTAATCCTTTCAGCCGTTTATGTGCTGTACAAAAAGAGAACGACGGCCAACGTGTAGTAATCGCATATCCTGACAGAGTCAATACCTGAGCGGAGGTTCTCCTCCGCTCTTCTCTTTTCAGGGCAACTGCCCACTCCCCTTTGTGTGCCTGCACAAGCTCCCACAACAAGAGGCTTGTTGATAAAGGCCCAATCCGCGGGTGGTGTTGGGCGACCCAGCCCGACACCTACCGACCAACCCACAGGCTGTCAGGCGAGTCACCTGACAGCACCGGCAGAATGCAGTTTAGGGCTTGAGTTCCCAATTCGGAAGCGCGATAGGTGTCGTAAGTTGGCCCGGATGCAAAGTGAAGACAGTGGTGACTTCTATAACTTCAGCCAGCTTGAGAAACAGCGCCCGGGGACGAGGTATCTCGAAGTCATCCAAGCGAATCTCAAACTCGGCGCGCACGCGAAAGCTGCCCGGCTGGCCGGACTCTGCAAGTGGAGCAATTGAAAGTCGAGCCTCAATTGCACGTTTTACCCCGTGGATATAAAACAGCCCGACGGCTTCAGCGTGGTAACTGGAATCCACAGCGAACACTTGGGGCATCCCCTCCAGTGAGGTAAGTTCAAAATAGCAGTGGGGAAACTCATCGGTGTGCAGATGGTTTTGACGCATGTGCTCATCGCGCTTGTCAATCCCGGTCTTAAGCGTCCGCAAGTCGACAGAGAGCACAGCCGTGGCCGCGGATTGCGGTTGGTTGGGATCAAAGATAAACTGTCCGACAATCGCCTGCGTCTCACCATCAAGAAACTCAAGGCGGGCCGAAGATTCTATGTGAACGGTGTCGCTGCCCGATAGCGGATCCAGCCGGTATTCCGTCGCTGATGCGACCGGGGCCGCCAGCAGAGCCAGTGTCAATGCTGCAATGGTAAGTCGTGACATTCGGGCCTCAATTGTCCTGTGCATCCTGATCGATCCAATCGCCGATCAATTGAATGTCGGCCGGCGACAAATAGGGACCGTTTCGCGGCATGCGATCACCAAACGGCGGCGGATCGAGGAGTTTGCGATAGAGATTGCTGGCATCGGCATTGCGCTTGGTCAGCAGAGCACCGTGATCAGCCGATCCATTGACGATGCTGTTGTAGTTGGCGTCGGCATTGTTTCGGCTCAGAGTGAAACCACCACTGGAGGTGCCATGGCAACCGCTGGCGGCGCACCAGGTTTGGATCAAGGGGTTGACATCGGTCGAAAACCTGACACCGTCGTCATCGTAGATGGTCGCCGTCCCGGTAGCATCACCTATCTGACCATTGACCGCTGCGCTGATAGTCAGGCCAAAGCTCTCAGCAAACTCAACCGCAGCGTTGTTGATAGTGGCAACTGAGACGGCGGTACTCAGGGTACCTGCTGGAATTGTGTCCTTGCCGTTGGTGACGGCGTAGTCGGATGTCCCGGTGGCGTCGCCGTCGGACGTTGCGTAATCGAAGATAACATCCTGACTTGAGGTAGCATCGATAGAGACGGTGAACACGACTGTTTGGCCTTCAAGAACCTTGAAGTCACTGACCGACAGCGATGGACCTGTTCCACCACCACCTCCCCCGGTTGGTGAGTCGCCGGAGTCGGAGCAACCGAGCAAAACTGCCGTGGTCAATAGTATCGTTGCAACGAGGATTCGCTTGTACATGAGGCATCTCCTTTGTTTCAGTATCGCATTCAGTATCCAAAGTGAACCTGCAAAAACAGGTCGTCCTCATCCTGTCTGATGCCTCTCGTATAGTAGGTATATGATGGCCTGAGTTGCACGAACGGTAGCGGATACAACTCAATTGATACTCGCATGAATTCATCCACACCGGACTTGAGCGAACGGTCGCCGTCGAAGAAATTATATTCTGCTATCAGATACAGCCCGTATTCGAGTCGTGTGGTCAGGTTGGCGTATGTAATTAGTGTATCGTTGGCTTTGCCGGCCAGATCGAGTTCTCCCATCAATGTAAAACGGTCGTATGAGATACCGCCAAACAGAGCCCGACTGATTGGGAAACGCCCGGTGCTGCCGCCGGATTCTTCCGGCAGCCGCAAAGAGGCGCCGACAAGATATCCAACCGGGCCGTAGCCGGAAGCGCGATAAAGATGCGCGCCGTAGATGCCACGTCCGCTTTCATCCATAGCTTCGGCGACGAAATTGATGCCTTTCACCAGGGCGCCAACGGAAAGACCATCGAGATAGACATTGGAACCATGCCCCGTGCGCTCCTGCACAAACGCTTTGTGGTCGGAACTGTGCAAACCATAAGCCGGGTAGAATCGTCCTGCCTTGATGTAGAATCGATCATCGGCCTGCCGCCACAAGGCATAGTTTTCACTGATCCCCGCTTCACCGAACCGCAACTGATATGAAAACCGTTCAATCGGTTCGGCGTTGACAAAGGCGTCGGTCTGCATCCGAAACACACGACCGTCATCAAAGATCAGGTGGCGCGAGTCCAGTCCGATTGTCACCGCTTCGGAGAGCCGTGGTGAACGGTACTTGTCGGCGAGTTTTCTCTTGGTCGAAGGCAAACACAGTTCGTTGAATCCTACCGCGTGGTTGCCGTACTCGTTGCGCATACCGCCACCGTTGGGGTTGATATGACAATTGCCACAAGCGGCTCCTTGTTCAACAGCCAGTCGGGGAAATGATGTGGCCGATGAGATTATCAGGGCGGCAATGATCAGAACGACAGTGGCAAGCGGCAGAATCCTCATCTACAACTCCGTTATATCATTTGTGTCTTCGTGAGTATCAGCATAACGAATACAAGAGGGATTAGTTCCGGCATTCGTACATCTCTTTCCATTAACGGTGACGTTCGACTCGGAAGGCCGGCGGGCGGAAACCTCCAAGCGGTTCCGCCAGAGCGCAGTAGTAGGGAAAGATCCCTGTGCTCTTGGCTTCCTTGGCGGCATCCCTCCTACGGCGGACCTTCTGCGCAGGGATGCCGCCCTACAAAACTTGTGTCCGCGTGATCTTCAGATCGCGCGGAAGGCTGTCAGGCGAGTCGCCTTACAGCACGTTCGGATGTGGTGTTGGGCGACCCCGCCCGACACCGACCGTTCGGACGAAAGAACCAGAAGCGCTACCGCCCCGCGTGTCTACCTGCCGACAGAGGTGGTTCGAAGACGGACCCACCCTACTCTGCTACAAAACACGGTTACCTCGAAGCAGCATCATGCACGATCTGAGCGTAGCGCGCTGCCAGGGGACCGGAAGCGTAGGTGGCTTGTGCGTATTCGTTTCCGGCAGCCGCCAGTCGGCCACGCAGAGAACTGTCCTGGAGCAGTCGAGTGATCGCCGCAGCGAGGGAGCCAACACTGTCCGGTGCGGCCAATAAGCCGCGCTGCTCATGTGCGATTATGTCGGTGATCCCGCCGCTGGCCACTCCGACCACCGCCGTGCCGCATAACATGGCCTCGGACAAGGCCATGCCAAATCCCTCGCGGTAGGAATTCAGCACCACGATTGAAGCTCGATTGTAGATGGTACGCAGTTCAGCCTGGGAGACTGGGGCGTGGATGATCACTTTTCCGGTGAGGTCAAGAGATTGTATCTGCCGTTCGATTTCCCCCTGCAAAGGACCGCCGCCGTAAAGCTCAAGCCTCGCTTCGGGGACTTCGTGTGTAACCTGCGCGAAGGCGTCGATAAGATAACTCACCCGCTTCTGCTGAGTGAACCGCGTTACCGCCACGGTCAAGCCGTCTCTCTTTTCAACGCTGTCATCGGGGTAAAACACCGATTCATCGTGCGGCAGCGGTAACACCTCAAGCCTGTCTTTCAGTTTTGGATCAAGCTGTAGTATCTGATCTTGCAGGTAGCTTGAGACGAAAGTCCAGCGCGTCAGTCCTCGACATGTGGAGCGCAGGTATCGATAGGGCAGGCCGCCAAACTTATTTGCCAATCTGATATCGGTGCCGTGTGACGATAGTATCATCGGCAGTGGATAACGTTCGGCCAATGATTTCATCACCATGGCGGCAGGCACCAGCCAGTGTCCGGCGATTACGTCGATCTTCTCCGTCTCAATCATACTGGCAGCGGTCCGTCGAAACTGCTTGTGAAAAGTGCGGAAGCGGAGCATCCCGCGCAAAGAACTTGTCACAATTGCTTGCATATTGCCATGGTATGCCAGATTTTCCTGCTGGTCGGTGCCATAGCGAAAACGATGAACCCTGACGCCTGAGTTCTCTTCATACTCCGGAGCGCCGGGATCATGCGGCGCCAGTACAATCGGCTGAACCGAGTGATCGAGCAATCGTCGGCATAACAAGCCGAGAAAGACACCGGCATGGTCGCCGTGGTGGCGCGGATAATTGTGCGTCAGGACAAGAAGTTGAATGGTCTTAGACATCGCTATTAATGTTATACCAGTTTTGACTACAGCCAAGTATAAATTTGAACCGCGCTTGCGAGAAGCATCGCCGTTGAGCTATGAAAGACCAGCGACCGCGCAGAGTTGAGACCATGTCAGAGGTCGATTTCAGTCGGATTCTCACTAACCCGATCCTGGATATCGCAGCCAGATTGTGGGACATTGACCGATACGCTGCCTTTCAGGTCTGTTATCGTTCGATGCGGTTTGTTGATGATCTGGTCGACGACGCGCGAACAAGCGAGCGTCCGATGTCCGACACCAAACGATCCGAGCTGGCCAACGACATCGGGCGAATCGTGGAGCAGTTGCAGGAGGGTAAGAGTACGGACCGGCGGCAACAGCAGTTGCTGGAGGTACTGAACAACTTTCAGATACCGGTTTGGCCGTGGCAGCGATTGGCTGGTGCTATGCTGTATGATCTGCACCATGACGGATTTGCCAGCTTTCATATCTTCCTGCGCTACTGCGAAGGGGCGGCCATAGCTCCGGCCGCGGTGTTTGTACACCTGTGCGGGATTGGGTTGAGCCGTGGGGAGGTGTCCCTACCCCCCTTTGACATTCGCCGTGTGGCGCGACCGCTGGCAATATTTTCGTATCTGACCCATATTCTGCGCGACTTTCACAAGGACCAAACGGCCGGGCTGAATTATTTTTCTGACGATTTGTTGAGAAAGCATGACCTCACACCGGCCAGTCTGGAACAAATAGCAGAGAGCGGCACAAGGCCGCAATCGTTTCGCCGACTGATGGCTGACTACTGTAGAATGGCCGACTACTATCGCCGACGAGCCCGTGCCGTTTTGGACTTCACAGCTTCTGTGTTGCCACCCCGTTATCGTACCAGCCTTGAATTAATCTATGAGCTCTATTTGCAGGTATTCGAACGATTTGACCCCCTGGACACTCTTTACACCTCTGGCGAATTGAACCCGACACCGGCCGAAGTGCAAGCACGAATTGAGCTTACCTTGGCACGGTCGGAGTCATGGAAACAGCATTAAACCGGGAAGAATCAGCCGGCGGAGCGGTATTGAGATTAAACTTGCCACCCCTGCCCGGCCGGAGGTAGAATGAACCGCCCGGCTTCAGCGTTGGTATAAAACCAGGAGGTTCGAGATGAGAACGATGAAGACATTCCTATTTCTGCTGATCCTGCCGCTTACTTTGGCTGCTGATGAAGTAGCCGTAACGGTGTACAACTCTAACCTTGGTGTCATCAGCGAAACTCGACGGCTGGCCTTCAACCAGGGTGTCGACCGGCTGGCCTTTCGCGATGTGCCCACACAAATCGATGCCGCTTCGGTCAGGTTCGAACTGGTTTCGCCGGGTCGGCAGGTCTCTATCCTTGAACAGAACTATGCCTTTGACTTGGTCAGCCCCCAGCAGATGTACCAGAAGTATATCGACAAGGAAATCGAGTTGATCGACAAAGACGGTCGCCTGTTTGCCGGAACACTCCTGGCCTACAACAGCGGCGCCGTTACGCTGCTGGAGGAATCCGGACGGATCAAAATTGTGCTCCTTGAGAATATCTCCGAGGTTAATTTCCCATCGCTGCCGGACGGCTTGATTACCCGGCCCACCCTGTTCTGGGTGTATGAGTCGGATTACTCCGGCGAGCTTGAATGCCGGGTCGGTTATCAAACGGGTGGCATGAGTTGGAGTGCCGAATATGTCGGACTGCTCTCAAGCGATGAGAGCAAACTGGACCTCTCCGGCTGGGCTTCGATTAACAACAGCTCGGGAAAGACCTATTCGGAGGCCAAACTGAAGCTAGTGGCCGGAGATATCAGTCGAGCGGCCCCGCCACCACGAGCCATGACCAAAGGGATGGCTATGGCTGAGACTTCAATGGGAGCAGGGTTTGAAGAGAAAGCGTTCTTCGAGTACCATCTCTATACACTACCCAGGCATGCGACCGTGGCCGACAAGGAGATAAAACAAATCTCCCTGTTCGATCCGGCGCAGACAGCTGCCGAGAAAGTCTTCATTTATAGACCGGAGCGCCATCCTACCAATGTCGAAGTTAGGCTCAAGTTCGTCAACAGCCGGTCGGGCGGTCTGGGTATGCCGCTGCCGGGGGGCAGGATTCGGCTTTTTAAGGCCGATGACGACGGCTCGGTTATTCTGTTGGGTGAGGATCGAATCAAACACACACCCAGAGATGAAGAAGTGACGGTAAAAGTCGGCAATGCCTTCGACGTGGTTGCTGAGGAGCGGCTGATGAGTCAAACTCGGATCTCGGCCAAAGTGGAAGACAGACAGTACGAAATTGAGATACGCAATCGTAAGGAGACCGATATTACGGTTACTGTCGAAAAGAGGTTTTACGGCTATTGGGAGATCAACGAATCCAACTTTGCCTACAGGCGCAAGGATGCCAACACGGTCGAGTTTGAAATCCCGGTTGGGGCCGGTCAGACTGAACAGTTGAACTGCCTGGCTCGTTTTACCTCAAGATGATCGGAGCAGTAGTTGACAAGGCGAGAGCCAGAAGTTACATTCTCCTCGTTGACGTGTGGTTTATTGATATGACAGGAGGTTCTTTTGAAGCAGTTTGTTAAATCGTTAGTTGTTATAGGTCTCGCGACTTTCGTGGCCACATCAGCAGTAGAGGGAAAGAAGCCTCGAAAACTGCCGGTAGACGCTTACATAAAGTCGGCCAAAATCGCAATTATCTCCGGTGACATAGATCGCTACCCGGAAGCGATTGCCATGCTGGACTCTCTGTTTTTGCACTACGGCCACCACGCCGAGGCTCTAAACTGGATGGGACAGATCAATGTCGACTATGTCGAGAAGACGGCCAGTCCGGTCCAGAAGAAGAAGTATATCGAGAAGATGGTCGCCTATTTCGACTCGCTGCACCTGTGTTGCGACAATAAGGACATCAAGAAGAAATACCGCAAGAACTGCGACAAGTACATTCAGAGTTCGGACTCGATAAGAGTGAAGTACTGGCGAGAGTTTTACAATGCCGGCGTGGAACAACTGACGGTGATGAGCGAACTGCAAGAGGAGATTGCCGACGCTGATGACTCCACCAGTCGCTCCTATTCCGAAGCCAATCTGAAAGCCAACATGGATTCTTGTGTGGCCAATATGGAACTGGCTATCACTATCGATCCCACCAACCACCAGACCTATATCGGCATCGGCAGCGCTTACGACAAAGGAGGCAACCCCGAAGAGGCGCTCAGGTGGCAGGAGATAGGCCTGCAAAAAGCTCCCCAGGAGAACAAGGCTTCAATGTCTTTATCGATTGGATATACTTATATCAATGTGGACAAGTACTGTGAGGCTATTCCGTACCTGAAAACATACCTGGCTGAAAACCCAGCCGATACCGCCTGGCTTTATAATCTTAGCATCTGCCACAACAATTGCGATCAGTATGAGGCAGCAATGGCAGTTTATCAGCAGATACTGGAACTCGATCCCAACCACATGAAAGTACTCACGGGTATCGGCCGATATTTCAATGATCTGGGCCGTCGCGCCTCGGACTCCTCACGGGTATACCGCGAAGCCGGTGATGCCGCCGCCGCCGAAAGCTGGCTGGCCGAGAGAGACGTTGCCTTTGACTCCTCGCGTGCCTACTTCAAACGAGCCTTTCAGACCGATCCGACCGATGAATTTGTCGCCGATATGTATGCGCTGATAAGCGCTCTTCGTTTGGAATACCAAGATGCCGCCGAGGGATACACCCGACTGACTGAACTGCAACCCAACAATGCCGACTACTGGACATACCTGGGTGACATTCAGGTACGACTGAATGAATTTGATCAGGCCATTCATTCGTATGAGATGACTGTCAGCATTCAACCCGACAAAGTCAGTATATGGGAACAGCTTGCCGACTTGTACCAGAACCAGAAGATGTCGGCCAAGGAATCAGAAGCGCGCAAGAAAGTCAAGGAACTGAAACCGTAAGCTCGTTGCCGGTAAGAACCCGACGTCGTTGCCGTACAGACGCTGGTTGACATAGATATTTCCCAAAGCGGTAGGTGTTCACCTACCGCTTTGTTTTTCGGGGACGCACAGCCGTGAACCAAATCGACCGCTTGGCCGAAATCGCAGTGTCCGGACCGCCTGCACGTACCTTTACCTACCGCCTGCCCAATGGCAGCGACCGACCGCAGAACGGTCAACGAGTCTTGGTGCCGTTTGGAAGCACCCGCCAGGTTGGGTTCTATCTCGGACCGGGAACACCCAAACCGGGAGTTACTATCAAGTCGGTCATCCGGTCATTGGATGGACAGAGCTACTTCAGCGACGAACTGCTTCGATTATGTCTGTGGATCGCCGACTATTACTTCGCCAACCCGGCTGACTGCCTGACCGCCGCATTACCCGGAGTGTTCTCCAGCGCGCGCTCGATGCGCTACGTCTGGCGGGCTGAAGACGACCAGGTACACCATCTGCTGGGTCGTAAGATCAAACCGGGCAAGGCGGTGTCGGACGAGGTGTTACAGAAAATCAAAAGCGTGAAAGGGCTGTTGCGACGTCTGCTTGAGCAAATGGTGATCGCAGAAGACTGGCTCGATAGCCCCGCGCAGGTTCGTCGACCTACCGGCTATCGAATGACCGACCACGATGCCTTCGTCCCTTTCTTCAGCCGCCGCAAGACAAAACCAGATCCGTTCGATGGCGTCAGAACACGCCCCGAACTACGGGCCGCCGGCTGGAGTGATTATATAGTCCGGCAAGCGTTAGAAGCAAAACTCCTGCAGCCGGTTTTCAGCGACGAGTCAAGAGACGTGCTCGACTTCATCAAGCCACGCACCGACATTGGCGGCATCTCACTCAACAGTGAGCAGCAACAGGTCGTAGACGGCATCAGCGATGTTTTGTCCACGGGATTCTCAAGCCACCTGCTGCACGGCGTGACCGGCTCCGGCAAGACTATAGTCTACTGTCATCTCTGTCGGCAAGTGATCGACAACGGCTCGACCGCCCTGGTGCTGACACCGGAGATTGCCCTGGCCGGCAGCACGCTGGCCTATTTTCGCGGGTTCTTCCCAGACCAGGTGACAATCGTACACTCGGCAATGACCGAATCTGAACGGCTCGAAAGCTGGCGGGGAATCAGGTCGGGGCGGTTCAAGGTGGTGATCGGTCCCCGTTCCGCCCTGTTTGCTCCGGCCGTGAACCTGGGCATAATAGTGGTCGACGAAGAGCACGATCCATCGTACAAACAAGACAACCCGGCCCCCAGGTTTCACGGACGCGATGCCGCTATCATGCGCGCTCGAATCAACAACATCCCCGTCCTGCTCGGATCGGCTTCGCCTTCGTTCGAATCGTACCACAACGCCCAGTCCGGACGCTATCGACTGTTGCGGCTGACCAAGCGACCACGCGAGGCAAAACTGCCGACCGTGCGGTTGGTGGACATGCGTACCGACCGACTCAAAGGTGACCTTGGGTTCTTTTCGCTGGCTCTCAAACAACAGATAGAGAAACGTCTCGACAACGATGAACAGGTGATTCTCTACTTGAATCGGCGGGGTCACTCGCCGCAAGTGAAATGCACAACCTGCGGACATGTGCCGCGATGTCGTCAGTGCCAGGTAAACCTGACCTACCACAAAGTAGGTCGCAAAATGTCCTGCCATTATTGTGGACGGGTCGAGGCAACACCGAGCCGATGTCCAAAGTGCCATAGCGATGATCTGATATTCCTGGGCGCCGGTACGCAAAAAGTCGAAGAGAGTATCCCCAGACTGCTCGACAGTGCGAAAGTAGTACGACTGGACAGCGACACCGCTTCGGGGCGCAAGCGCGCTTATCAAATACTGTCCGACTTTGCTGCAAAAAAAAGCAGTTTACTACTGGGTACGCAGATGGTGACCAAGGGTCTGGATTTCCCCGGCGTAACACTGGTCGGTGTGTTATCAGCCGATCTCAGTCTGGACTTGCCGGATTTTCGCGCCTCGGAAAAAACATTCGCCCGCTTGCTCCAGGTATCGGGACGAGCCGGCCGAGCCGATCAACCCGGTGAAGTGCTCATCCAGACATTCTACCCGGACAGCGATCTGATCGACGATGCTGCCCGGCAGGATTACGAGTCGTTTTTTCACCGTGAGATCGAAAAGCGTCGTGAGCTTGACTTTCCGCCGTTCTCTCGGCTGGTGAACTTCACACTGTCGGGCAAAGATGAAAGTAAACTGCAAAAAGCGGCCCTTGAGTTTCGTGATCGTTTGCTGAAACAGATCAAGATCGCCGGTCTGAAACGACTGACCCCTCTTGGTCCGGCGCCTTGTCCGATGTATCGTTTGCGGGGGAACTTTCGCAGGCATCTCTTTGTCAAGACGCATCAGATGGTGAAGCTTGTAAAGATGCTGCGTGAATGGGACTTGACCGAGCCGCGTTTTAAGCTGCCGACGAGTATTAGACTAACAGTCGATGTTGATGCTGATGATATGATGTAGGCGGCAAGCCACTTTTTCGTGCTTCGCTCGTCTCCGGGTGGCCGTCTCAAACTTTGTCTGGGACGGAGACAACAAGAACCACCCCCAAACCGGGTTTGAGGGTGCCACCCGCAATTCACCCACGCGATCTGAAGATCACGCGGGCACAAAGGTCTCTTTTCAGCCGGCATGTGATGGGGATAAAAAAACCCGCCGAGAAAGGCAGACCCTCCTAGACGAACCAAAGGTTCCCTGCCCTCCCCGACGGAGGCTCACACGAACGAACACGTGGTGAACCTTCAACCCTCGACCCATCAATAAAGCAACCAGTGTGCCGGTCTGCGGTGACTGCACGGCTCAAACCCGCAACTCATTGGATGCTAGTACTATCGAATCAGTTGCGCGATTCGGTTGCCGGATGCTTTGATGTGTCATTCGCACGGTTGTACGAGATGTAGAGCAGAGTGTACGAATAATCGACGGGAACTTTAGTTGTTGCAGTGTGCTGTTGGGCGACCCCGCCCGACAGTTGTCGTGTGCTGTTGGGCGACCCCGCCCGACAGTTGTCGGGCGATCCACGGCGGGTTCACGCCGCGGCGCGCAGGCGAAGGCGGCCCGCCCTAATTCCTGGTGCAGCATATCCACCAAAAAAACGGTCGCCGGGGATACCCGACGACCGTTATAGTCGATACGATGACAGGTGAGCTATTTGCCCTTGTCGTCTTTGGGAGCATCCTTGGCATCGGCAGTTTCACCTTCGGCCGGTGAATCTTCGGCGCCTTCTTCGGCTCCTTCTTCAAGACCTTCTTCAGCCTCAGCCGGTTCGTCGACTTTCACCACGGTCGGGGCGGCGATGACTACGATTGTGCGTTGTTCCGGCGACAGAATCTGCACTTTGTCCAGGTCGACATCACGGACGTGGATGGAATCCCCGATACCGAGATCTTCTACATCCACGACCAGCTTATCCGGAATGTCCGACGGAAGGCAGGAGATATCCAAATCACGCATGGTGATCTGCATGATACCGCCGTCGGTCTTGACACCGCGCGGCGAACCTTCGAACTGGATGGGGATGGAAATGTTCAGCGGCTTGGTCATACTGATGGCATGAAAGTCCATGTGGAGGATTCTGCTGGTAATCGGATCGCGCTGTATTTCGCGCAGGACGACTTTGTTGGTTTTGCCGTCGACATCCAGATTTATGATGGAACTCAAGCTGCCGGTTGCTTTCATTGTGGCTCGGAAGGAGCGTTCTTCGACGGCGACGGGGATCGGCTCTACCTCCGGTCCGTAGACTACGGCAGGGATGTTGCCGGCCATCCGCGACTGTCGGGCCGGGCCTTTGCCCAGCGACTCACGCCTGGAGGCGCTGATTGAAATTTCTTTCATGGCTGCGAATCGACCTTTGCGATAAATGGTTTCATATTCTACTGGGCTGTCGGTGTCTCTCGGAACAGCGAGGAAACCGACTCTTCATCAAAGATGCGACTGATGGCCTTGGCGATCAACTCGGCACATCCGAGAACCTCGAAATTGCCCGGTAGTGATCGGTGGCTCTGATCAATCGAATCTGTTATTATCATCTGCTTTATCGGCGATTCACCGATTAGCTCTATGGCTTTTCCCGAAAGTACTCCGTGCGTGGCCGCTGCGAAGATATCCAGAGCACCGCGCTCTTTCAGAAAGTGTGCGGCGGAGCAAAGCGATCCACCGGTGTCTACCATGTCGTCACGAATCAGGACGTTCATCCCATCGACGTCTCCGATCAGGTTCATCACCTCGACCTCATTGGCTTTGGGGCGCCGTTTGTCGACGATAGCCAAATCGGCGTGCAGGGCGGAGGCTGTAGCGCGGGCCAGTTTGATAGAACCCACGTCCGGAGAAACCACGACCAGGTTCTCAAGATTCATCGCTCGCAGATAGCCGTTGAAGATCACCGACGAGTAGAGATGGTCGTGCGGTAGATCAAAAAACCCCTGAATCTGACTGGCGTGAAGGTCCATCGTAATCACTCTGTCGGCCCCGACCGAAGTCAGCAGGTTAGCCACCAGTTTGGCCGTAATCGATACTCGTGGTTGATCCTTGCGATCGGCCCGGGCATAGCCATAGTATGGAATTACGGCTGTGATACGCATGGCCGAAGCCCGCCTTGACGCTTCAATAAGCATCAGCAGTTCCATCAGGTTTTCAGCCGGAGCATTGGTCGACTGAATTATGAAGAGGTCAGCGCCTCTGATGTTCTCATTGATCTGAACGAAAACCTCACCGTCGGAGAAACTGGTCACCTGGCAGTCAGTAAGCTGCTGACCCAGATGGGCGGCGATTCTTCCGGCCACTGGTCGGTTGGAGCGACCGGTTACGATTTTGAGTTCTTCGCGAATGATCATACCGATTCTTCCATTTGCATTCCGGCGGACTCGACTAATGCATCGTCAGCCGGATGGGCTCAGCACCTTCCGAGGATGTCGTGGAAAAAGCTGGGGCGCCAGGATTCGAACCTGGGAATGCCAGCTCCAAAGGCTGGTGTCTTACCGCTTGACGACGCCCCAGAGGGTCTTGAACGAGTCTTTCACTGTTTCACGCGAGCCTCAAGAGCCGACTCGTAAGCCTGAAGCACTTTCTCCTCGATCTCGCGGCGCATTTCAACGGTCACCGGATGAGCGATATCCTGATGGGTTCCATCGGGCCGCCTACGGCTGGGCATCGCTACAAAGTAACCATCGTTGCCGCTAATAACTTTCATTCCTCGCACCACGAAGGCGTCGTCAAAAGTAACATTAACAAAACCTTTGAGTCGTTCTTCGTTGCGCAGTTTTACCCTGACCTCTGTGATGTCCACGCTAGCCTCCGTGGGTTTCAGACTACTCTGTCTGGCCAGGTAATTGGCTTAACTGCGAACAATTGCCAATTCCCTCCATTCAGTTTTACTTTCTGCCCCGTTTCCGGCGCACCCTCGAACAGCCCGAACACAGTCGGGCCGGAGCCACTCAGGCGCGCCAGTACCGCCCCGGCATTTAACAACATGTCCCTGATTTGGCCCAATTCCGGGCAGAACGCACCAAGAACATCTTCGAAATCGTTGCCGGTCAAACGTAATGCCTCAACCAGAGACTTTACGTCCCGGCAGGGCGGCAAGGTATATTGGTCGTTTGGCTTTGTCAAGTCCCTTTTAAGCAGCGCATACGCCTCGGCGGTTGAGACTTCCAAAGCAGGTTTGACCAGCACCAGGTGGTAATCGGTCGGCAAATGGGTCGTTTTGACCTTTTCCCCCCGGCCACCGATCATCGCCTGCCCCGCTGAAAAGAAAAAAGGCAGGTCGGAACCGATCTTGAGCGCCAATTGGGATATCTGATCTTGAGTCAAGCCCAAGTCAAACAAGGTGTTACATGCCAGTAAGGTGGCTGCGCCATCGGCCGATCCGCCACCCAGGCCAGCCGCAATTGGGATATGTTTGTCCAGGCGAACATGCAGACCTCGGCTGAGATCGAACTCATCCCTCATTATAGTGTATGCCCGGCTGATGAGATTGTCCTCCCCCACGGTCAGATCGGCCTTGGCGACAAGCTCAATAGTAACGCCTGGTTTGTCGGAAACCGTGAAGGTGAGTTGGTCAAATAGCGATACCGCCTGGAACAGCGAATTGATATTGTGGAATCCGTCCGGGCGCTTGTTCAGCACCTCAAGAAAGAGGTTCAGTTTGGCCGGAGCCTTGATGGTTAGCCGATTGCTGTCCAGTCTGTCAATATACAAATCACTTCTCCGCTCAACTGCCTACCCTGCTACTTTCTGTGATCCGCACCGGTAAGATAACACATTGCCACGTTTTTGGAAAGCGAATTGAGGCCTAGGTAGTGTAAACTATGTTGTGTAAATTGTAGAATTGAAATAACAACGGGTTTGACTTTTAGTTTTCAGACCAATGAAAGGAGTCAAACCCGTGGTAAACTTGTGGTTTACACAGAAGGATTTACGA